>JAEINL010000016.1 GCA_016342655.1 Sphaerochaeta sp.
CCCATTAAACCACAGTTTTACCCATACGGGAAATTTTCATTTGTGGTTCGAGTGGAATAAATCATATTCGGCTTAGTCTAACAGCACGTCTTTCCCAAGAATGGGGTTACAATAGGGGCATAGCATGGTATACTTACTCTGTCTTATATGATACAAGCTACCATACTCTAGGAGGCGTGAATTGATAACACGTGACCTTCGCATTTCGATCCGCACAAGGACTGAAATGGATTTTTTTTCAGCATTGTTTCCCTCAACAACTGAATTGGGAATTCTTTACAGACAAGCAAATGAGCTTGCCCACCAGTACAACCTGAAGATAAAGGAACGCGGTGGAAGCGAATATGTTTCAGCAGGCAAGCTTCATGCTACTGCTGTCCTACATCTACTCTACCAGACGGTAATCACAGGATATCTCAGCGATACCGAACCGGACTTCTTTAGCCGCCTTACAGCGCTGCTGAACAAGAACCATGCTGGTCTTGATGTGCTTGCCTTCTACATGAAAGAGTTCCCTTCCCCCCTCTTGCTAGAGCAACAGCTACCTCTGGAATATTTCTACGATGAATCGCTCAGGGGTTATTTTGTCCACCAGGTGATGCTGGACAACCCTGCCATGGTCAAGGCAGCAAAACCCTTCATAGCCCCAGAAGGACTCTCCTTCCCCAAAGGCTCCCAGGCCCTCACCGCCCTTTTGGGCGGCTACACAAATGGTGCTACCCTGATGACCAATAGCGATGAGGACCTCTTCACCTTCCTTACCAGGCCTTCTAAACTCTATCCTGACTCACTGCTTGAGCAAATCAGCTACATCAAGGATACATGGGCTGACCTGTTACCCGCAGAATTGAAAGCACTGTTACTCCGTTCGATAGACTATATCCAAGAAGAGGAAAAGCCTCATTTCGGTGGCCATGGACCTGCTCCAACCTATGTTCCTGACTACAGCTCCTATAATGCCGAATACGAGGCGTTCTCAGCTGACCGTAACTGGATGCCCAATGTCATCATGATAGCCAAATCAACGCTGGTCTGGCTTGACCAACTTTCCAAGGAGTACGGGTACCCCATCACCACACTCGACCAGATTCCCAACCAAGAACTGGACAACCTGCATGATCGGGGTTTCACAGCCCTTTGGCTGATCGGGCTCTGGGAACGAAGCAGCGCTTCAAAAAGGATAAAGAACCTTTGCGGTAATCCTGAGGCAGAAGCCTCAGCATACTCTTTGAAAAACTACGAGATAGCCTCCTCCATCGGAGGGTGGGCAGCCTTGGACAACTTGCGCCAAAGGTGTGCTGAACGTAGCTTGCGTCTGGCAAGTGACATGGTACCCAACCATACGGGAATCGATGGGGACTGGGTCTTCAACCACAGCGAGTACTTCATACAGCAGAGCAATCCTCCCTTCCCTTCCTATACGTACAACGGTCCGAATCTCTCAGAAAACCCCGACATTGAAATTAAGCTGGAGGATCACTACTACAACCAAAGTGATGCTGCGGTTACCTTCAGGAGAACTGACTTGAGAACCGGGGAGACCAGCTATATCTTCCACGGTAACGATGGGACCTCGATGCCTTGGAACGATACGGCCCAGCTGGATTTCCTAAATCCTGCAACCAGGGAAGCGGTTTTCCAGCAGATCAAGCATGTGGCGAAGAACTTTCCCATCATCAGGTTCGATGCTGCGATGACCCTTGCGAAGAAACATATCCAAAGGCTTTGGTATCCAAATCCTGGCCATGGTGGTGATATTGCAGGACGAACCCAAAACGGGCTCGATGATGCAACATTCCACAACCTCATTCCCCAAGAGTTCTGGAGAGAGGTCGTTGACCGGCTCAGTGTGGAGCTTCCTGATACACTGCTGCTTGCAGAGGCCTTCTGGATGATGGAGGGGTATTTCGTACGCACCTTGGGCATGCACCGTGTCTATAACAGTGCTTTCATGAACATGCTCAAGAATCAGGAGAACCAGAAGTACCGCGATACCATCAAGGGAACCATCAGCTTTGAACCAGAGATTCTTAAGCGGTTCGTGAACTTTATGAACAACCCTGACGAAGAGACTGCAGTCGCCCAGTTTGGTGAAGGCGACAAGTACTTTGGTGTCTGTACTCTTCTGGCAACCATGCCGGGTCTCCCTATGTTCGGCCACGGCCAGATCGAAGGGTATAAAGAGAAATATGGAATGGAGTACCGCAAGGCATACTGGGATGAAAGACCTAACCAGTGGATGCTTGACGAGCATTACAGAAGGGTCTTCCCCTTGCTGAAAAAGCGGTATCTATTCAGCGGAGTGGACAATTTCAACCTCTTTGACCTTGTTGACGGCAATCATGTCCATGAATCCGCCTTCTGTTACATCAACGGAACAGAGAATGAGAAGTCCTTGGTGCTGTACAACAACCAGTACGATAGTGTACAGGGCTGGATAAAGAACTCAGCACCCAAGCTTGAGAGACAGGGCGACGACAAACACACAGAGACACTCTCCCTTGCTGAGGCGATGGGCCTTACCGTAGGTGGCAGAAGATACGTGTTGTTTGAGGCTTTCCCTAGCAAACTGACCTACATGATCCCTTCGTTGAAGGTCTTCGATGAGGGAGGATATTTTAGCCTCAACGGATATGAGGCAAAGGTCCTTCTGAACATCAGGGAAGTTGAGGATGTGGACGGCACCTATGGGATGCTCTACAGCTCTCTTGGCGAGAAGGGGATTAGCAATATTGGACAGGAAATCCTCGCCCTTAGGCTGAAACCTGTATTCAAGGCTATGGAGAGCCTGCATAGCACTTCGTTTAAGAAACTGCTCTCTTCAATATTGAAGGGAGAAGGCACAGCAAAGATAGAACGAAAGCTAATTCTATCCCTTGCTGAGGCTTACACCCATCTGGGTGTTGTAATGGAACAGCTTCACCCTGTGGCCTTAAAGGCACTTCCTTCCAAGCCGAGAGAGATTAAACCTGCAGAGATGCTCAAGGAGATCAAAAGGCTGACATCACTCTTTGCCAAAGACTCCCCAGAGCCTTATTTTGGCCAGGGACAAGCCATCATGAACGAGCTGCCATCAATCATTGCCGCTTCCCTGTTCCTCAAGCCGTTCATACATGAGGGATCTACCATTACTGATGCAATGGTTGCAAGTGACAGGCTGTTGCTCGCCCGATTCTTTGGTGAGGATTTGGCGGAAGTGGGCTTCAGTGGGGAAAGTGCCAGAAAAGCCTGCCATAGCGCAGCTTTGCTTGCTTCTTCAGCTACCATGATCAAGAACGTTACCGATGAAACACCGCAAAAGGTCCTCTTTACCATGCTACAGGATCAGGGGGTGAGAACCTACGCCAATTGCAATGAGTATCAGGGGGTCACCTGGTATAAAAAGGAGGCAATCCAAGAGCTTATCTATCTTTCTGCTCTTTCTTTCCAGATGGTGGGAGGTATCACAGATACCCTTGAATATGTGAAGACACTCACTGAGGCGGAAACAGCGGCAGGATACAAACTGAACCTTCTCCTAGGATATCTGGGCGATGTTTGATTGACTTGACGCTACTGATAAGATACTCTTGGAAACTATGAAGACGTGGATAACCTATCTCGCAGCAACAGCCTTCGGGCTGGCTGCAACACTCCTATTTGGAGATTCCGGGCTCTACCAACAGATCATGTATACTGCCACCGCCCTGTTTGTACAGCTAGGTGGATTTATCTTGGTCCCTATAGTGTTCTTTGGATTCTCTTCCGGAGTCGCTTCCCTGAGAAAAGATTCCCTGGGAAGGACCTTCAGCTGGACTTCCATCCTATGGAGTATCCTATCAACAGTACTCTTGGTAATGGGTGCGGCTCTTGTGTTCCGCTTCTTTCCAACAAACTTCCCTGCCAGTAGCAGTGCAGGATCTGAAGCATCGATTATCGGTGCGGTAGCTCCTCAGTCCCTTTCCACGCTCTTCAGCTCGATGCTTCCAGTCAATCCCTTTTACACGTTGGCATCAGCAGAGAGCTTCTTGCTTCCCATCATCGTAATTGCCCTGATCTTCGGTTTTTTCCTCAAACCCAATATTGAGGTCATCCGCCCTGCATACGTAACGATGAACTCCTTGAGTGAGACTATGTTCCGTATAGCAAACGCATACAGCAGATTTGGCCATCTAATGATCTTCTTCACCTCATCCTACTGGTTCGCACGCCTGCAGATCGAAGGTACTGTCTTTGTCGCCGGACGCTTTTTGGTGATGCTCATCGCATCAACTCTTCTGGTATTGCTCATCCTCCTACCATTGCTGTTCGGCCTGCTTACCCGATTCAAGGTAAACCCCTACAAGATACTCTACCGCATGATAGCCCCTGCCATAGCGGCTCTTTTCAGCGGAAGCATCTTCTTCAGCAGTCCTATAACCATCTCCCATACAAGACACAACCTAGGTTGTCAGAAACGTGTCAGCGCAACGGCAGTCCCCCTCTACACACTTATCGGCAGAGGTGGTTCTGCGATGATCGCAACGCTGAGCATCACGAGCTTGCTGTATGCGGCCCTTGGAACCATGCCTTCTGATAAGGTCATCCTTCTGGTAGCACTTGCCAGCGCATTGTTCTCCTATGCCAGTGCCCTGTATCTGGGTTTCGAGGTTTTCTTCATCACAATCATAGCCCTGCAGTTTCTGAAGATAGACCTCTACGGAGCAGAGATGACTCTCATTGCCCTGATGCCCATCCTCAATGGGTTTGGTACACTGGTAGACTCCTACGTCGCAGCCTTTGGTGCAGCGTATACCTGCCAGATTATGGGTGTGAAGCATGACTCTTCTTATAGGGACATGCTCTAACAGGTATGGCTAAGAACTTTCGTTTTGTATTTTTGGGCATCCAAGCCCTCATAACCTTCTTGTTCACTGGTTTTTTTGTACACTCACTCTTGCTTGCCCAAGCACAGGGGGAGATGGCTATTGCCCTTCATCACATGGTACCCTCACTGATCCATCTCTGGATCACTTTGGTTGCGGCCCTTTTACTCTGTGTATTCTACAGGGCGAACATAGGGGCTGAAGCTCATTTTTTGCCTTTGCTTTTCTTAATGATATGCTTGGGTAATGTGAAGATTCTCCCCCTGTACTACCACCTGTCACACATCATGATCCTCAGCCCTTACTGGATAGGCATCCTGTACCACTTTGCCTTTCTCTTCTCCTCGTTCCTCTTTTTGGCCACAGGACTATTCCAACAGACCCTGAACCCTCTTCGACTTGGTCAATACGCATTCATAGGAGGAACCTTTTCCTTCTTACTTGCCCTGTTGGTACCCATGTCGACCAATACCTCCTCCTTTCTCAAGGAAGCTAGCATAACCAACAACCTCTTCCTGGGTGTTTCAATTATGATAAGTGCTTTGGCCTTTCTGACCTTTATCATTGCCATCTTTGAGGAGAGGGGAGGCAGACAGATTATTGGCCGGTATATCTCCTTCATGCTGATGATAGCCGGCAATGCCATGGTTACCATCAGCCAGGATATTCTGTACAACAGCATAGGGCTTGTCCTCTATATTGCAGGCACTACACTGTTGATACTCGTCACCAGGACCTATCATATCTGGGCCTAGACAAACAGAGGCCTAATCCCTTGTTCAGAGGACAAGGCTTGCATCTCCTCCTCTGAAGGGACAAGCAAGGGTTCGCTAGCCTTCTGCAACAGTGTCGGCAGCAACGTAATGTCGCCTGTACTGTTCAGGAAAACCTCAGGGTTTTTCAAGACCCAACCAACAGAGGTGGCAATGGACGAAGGATCAGTAAGAGGTTCATACCAGGTGGCAAAGGGGTTAACAGCCTCCCCAACGGGACCTCTGGCAAGAGACTTGATAGTCTGAATCGCAACCCCTCGCTGCTTGCAAAGCTCCATCAGCTGATTCACATCTGCACTATACTGGGGATTCTGCATCATCGCAAAGTTGTAGGGAAAGAGCACAGAATCAAAATCATACTTCATCAGACTCCGGTAGTGTGCCCGAGGGGCACCCAATCCATGTCCGGTAACACCAATGTGCTTGATCAGGCCCTGCTGTTTTGCCTCAATGGCCGCTTCAAGGACACCGCCTTCTCCCATAGCAATCTCCCACTCCTGTTCATCTACAAGAAAATGGAACTGCCATAGGTCGATATGGTCGGTGTGAAGCTTTTCAAGGGATTGGTGAAGCTCTTCCCTCGCTTCTTTTTTGGTACGCTTACCAGTTTTGGTTGCAAGGAAGAAGGACTCCCTATCTCTCTTCATCCAAGGGCCAATCCTCAGTTCCGCTTCCCCATAACTCTGGGCTGTATCAATATGGTTGATGGAATATTTCTTGAGAAGCTCATAGGTCTCGTCAGCCTCTTTCTGTGTTACTTCACCTAGGGCAGCCGCTCCAAATATCACCCGGGTACTCATGTGTCCTGTTCGTCCGAATTGTTTCTTTTCAATCATGGCTTTACCTCCCTCTCAGTATAACATAGGGAAATCGATGCTGTAGGGAGAGATAGGAACAAATTTCCCCTAGGTGTGGAATACATCATCAGACTCGTATGCCGATTTTTCGCATACCAGAATTGAAAAATCCTGTGAGCTACTACACCGGTCCATGAGATATTTCCACTTTAGAGGGTATTGAGGTATCCATGCTCGGCCAGCAATTTCTTAAAGAGACCCTGCTCCTTTCTTTTTATGACAATCCTATTTCCCTCAGCACGTATTATGATGTCCCTAAAGGCAGGATCTAGGGCAAACATTTTCCTAATCGCAGAATCATCAGGGAACGTATACAGCAGGACGGCTTCCCCATGGGCAAACAGGGTTGCCCTCTGTTCAACCATGGTAAAGAAAGAAAGCCAACGCTCGGAGGGTTCCGCTTCTATGAGCTTCTTGAACCGCTCTATTCTGGAACGTATCTCGGAAGGATCCGAGCACCCTCTAATAAAAGAGACCTCGCTTATCTTGTACCGCTCAGTACCCATTGAATCGCCTATTTGTTCCAGAAAAAGTCTTCGCTCCAAGGACAAGCCCTTGAACGTAACCAACAAGAGGTTAGAATCGACAATGGTCTCGAACTCCTGTTTCTTGGCCTCCGGCCTCTTATCGGTAAAGTCCAGGCACCAGGCCCCGAAGGGAGTAACCCTCATGCTACAGATACCCTCGTAGGGGGTAAGCGGATGCATTTTCCCGTTTTTTTCAAGAACCAAGGGCGCAGTTTTTTCACCGATCTCCACCAACCCAAGGACAGCAAACAGATAGCAATAGGCTTTGAATAGGGGCTTTTCAAACAACATCTGCTTGAGAATGCCTTGAGCGCGAAACCCCTTATCATAGGGACTGTGAACATAGGTACCAAACTCGGTCTCGATGGAATCACCTCGCATGTAGAGAACCCGGTTCAAGACATCCCCATTCCAAAAAACAAACGAATTACCATGCAAGGTAAAGGACTGAAACAAATTCTCTACGGAAAACCAACTGCCCTCGACATACATCTGATGGAGCAGTTCCTTGAGTCCGTTTCTTCCCTGATTCTTGACCTCAACAGAGTAGGCATACCCTACCCTGGAAAATTGCCGAAGAAGACAGGAATACTCCAGTTCCATTCCATTGATATTTTTCGAAGGCATGTTGGGGTCAAAGAAGAACCGCTGGACCAACGTCTTGACAAAATCTTCTCCATCCTCGGGACGTTTGAACGTTTTTGTTTCCAAGTGGGTCAATACCTGCACAAACAGTTCAATAGGATCGAGGCCATAGGAACTGGCAACAGGAAAAGGCTCCAGAGCGCAGGCTGCGCGCAAGCTCTTGATATTCCCTTTGAGCAAGCCCTTTCTGACAACATCGTCACGTGACTTGGTCTTGAGTAGTTGGGCAGCAGCCTCTACGAGCAGAGGGATCACCTCAGGCACCTGTAGCGTATCGGACCATAGGGTACCTTCAATTTCTGCAAGGGGGTTGAGCGTATAGCCTAATGGTTTGGGAAGCCAAAAAGAGAAAACCTTAACAAAGAGGGGATGCAATTCCAGTACAAATTCATTAATGACAGACAAGAGTCCCAGCCGAAGCGCTGGATTGGTTGTCAGAGTCTCCCGGTAGGCATACTTCTTCAATTCTTTGGTGACCAAAGGTTCCTTGACAGGGGTCTTCAGTGAACGGATATCCAGGATATGTTCAAAGGCCCCCCTTTGTAAAACTTCCTGCAAATACAGGGGAAGACTTTCAAAAAAAAGGTTGAATCCTGTGAAATCATCAAAATCAAGGAGAAACGCCACTTGGTTGCGGAATTGAGCTTTCTGCTTAAAAAGTGGCTCATTTCCTGTAAGACAGCGGTAGGCTTTTGCCAAATCCTCAATAGTTAATTCTTCTAGGTTAGAAGAGAGAGCTTTACCCTTTTGGGACAAGACTTTAGTAGATATTTTCGTTGAGGACGAAGTGTTTCCTCCCTCCAGTTTTTTGCTATTTTTTGCCATATGTTACCCCAACAATATTTCTATATCTTTTTCGGACAAAGACTTTACTGCATTCGAATCGGAAGTAAGCAAGGAAGCAACAAGGTTTGCTTTCCGTTGCTGCAGTTCCAATATCTTTTCCTCTATCGTATCCTTGGCTATGAGGCGATAGCAGAATACAGGATTTTCCTGCCCAATCCTGTGCGTTCTATCAATAGCCTGATTCTCTGCAGAGCGATTCCACCAGGGATCCACGATGAAGACATAGTCGGCCGCTGTCAGGTTAAGCCCCACCCCTCCTGTTTTCAGCGTCATGACGAATGCACTGATGGAAGGATCGTTCTGGAACCGCTGTACCAGACTTTGCCTGTCCCCTGTCGCTCCTGTCATGACCAGATGCCCGATACCCAATTCCTCAAGGTCCTCACCAATGAGTTCTACAGTGGCAAGAAAGTTGGTGAAGATGAGGCACTTGTGACCTTCGGAGGTGATCGAAGCAACCACTTCCTTAAGATATTTCCGTTTTGCTGAAATTCCGTTGAACTCACCATCGGCTTCAGGGACGGAGGCCAGCCGCCTCAATTCCGTAAGGGCTTGCAAGATCATGAACGTATTCTTTCCCACCCCACCAAGGCCTACCGCCATCGTCACCTTTGCCTTGAGCTCTTCACGCCTCCTATTGTATATAGCCAAATGCTTATCGTCCAATTCGACATAGGAAACCTGTTCAGTCTTGGGAGGAAGGTCCTTAAGGACGTTCTTCTTGACTCTCCTGAGCATAAACGGATAGACCCGCGTCTTCAGGTCCTTGAGTACATCCTTATCCTGCTTATCCTGAATAGGGCGCATATAATCACGAAGAAATTCGTTCTGGCTTCCAAAAAAGGAAGGGTTGAGGAAACGGAAGAGGCTGTACAAGTCCCCCAAATTGTTTTCCACCGGAGTACCGCTCAGGGCTAGGCGGTGACGGGCTTTCAACGCGAGAACCGCATTGGTTGTCTGGGTCTCCAAGTTCTTGATAGTATGTGATTCGTCAAGAATTACATAGTTGAAGGACTTTTTTGAGAGGGCCTTGATATCATTGCGAATCGTAGCATAGCTGCTGATCACTATCTTGGCAGTGCCGTCTTCGATCATGGACAGGTCCCTTGCCACGCCATAATACAGGACACAGTTCAACTCGGGAGCAAACCGCTGGAGTTCATTTTTCCAGTTGTAGATCAAGGTACGGGGAACCAGGATGAGCGTCGGTTCCTTACATCCGCTTTCATAGGTACGCCGCAACAGGGAGATGACTTCCACTGTCTTTCCCAAACCCATCTCATCAGCTAGGCAGGCTCCCATGTGGTGGTCCCGCAAGTATTCCATCCATTGCACTCCATACACCTGATACGGACGCAATTCCCCGTTGTCGATCATATAGGAACCACTGCTCTTGCCTATGTCATTGAAGCCTTTATAGAAGGTCTCTGCCCGTAGGCCACCATCTCCTGCCAATAAAAGGGTGGCATCCTTTTGTAGGGTCGGAATATCAAAGAATGAGACCCTCACGGTTTCATCCAGCTTTGATTTCTGATGGACCAACCGTTCGAAGCGATTAAGGCTACGCATGTCAGGATACGCCTTTGAACCATCATTGAGGACAATATATCCATTTTTCCGATATTCTGCGAGAAAGCGATTGAAGGAGAACGTTTCGCCTTCCACGTCAATGTCAGCCTTGCCTTCAAAGTAATCGATGCCATCACCTAGGGAAAGCCTCATCTTGGGTTTGACAAACTTGACCTTATACTTGCCAAGGACCGACGACTGGAAGAGGACAAACCGCGAAAGCAGTTCCTGCATATGAAGGGAAAGGAACCGTTGGGCAAAGTCGGGTTCTAGGATAAAGTACCGTTCCTCTTCAAAAACCGCATTCTTGGCCTCTTTTCCCATCAGGGAAAGCAAATCCCTGAACTCATCATCAGGAGAGCTCGGATAGACGACCTCTCCGATCGACAAGGTCTTTTCATCCTGGTCAATTTCGACGACCTTTATAATATCTTGGTCCTCAAAGAATCCAGGAGGATACGATTCAAGATGAATAAGAGGAAGGATGTGCAAGAAACCATAGGCATCTATCTCTTTGAAAAGAAGGCTTGAGGAGGCTGTCCTAGGAGCAACAGTATGGACAGTATACCCTTCGAAATTAAGGGAGAGAGTAGGAAATTTGGAGAGCACCAAGGCAAGATACGTGTGTAGGTCTTGTATGAGCACCTGTGTGGTAAGCAGGAACCATTGTGTCCAGTAGGAACCAAGGTCAGACACATGGAAGACGTCCTGACCTACGACCACAAGTTCAGAAGAGATGGGATAGGGCTTGCTTGTGCCCAAGCTTTCCTTATCTGCAAGAATCTGGTCAAAGGAGAGAATGACCGGGGCAACCGACACCCCAGTCTCAGAGGTTTTTTCGATAGAGAGAATGGTTTTTGATTCTTGATTCTGGGGATGCAAGGAATTGCAAGCCTCATCAATAAGCAGTTGAGAACGCAACACAAGCTCCATGAGCCTGCTTGAAGGATCATGGACAGTCCAACCATTCCTATCCTGATCGGAAATATCCCAGCGAAGATATTTCTGTTCCTTTTGGATGAGCAGGTTGAATTCCCGCAGGGCATCACGTACAGATGAGGTATATTGGTGATAGTCAGGCTGGCAAGGCTCTCCCTTGGAATCACACAGGGTGAGGCCCCAACCATCAGGTTCACTGAAAAGCTTGAAGTTGAATTGCAGAAGGGTATCAGTACGGGATTTGCCTAGAGATGAACCCTTAGGAGCTGTAGTGCGTTTTTTTCTGGGAGGTTTTTCTGTATCTTTCAGAGTTGCTTTCATATCGTCAGAGTATTACACATTGCCTTGGCTTCGACAAGATTCATCAGACTATCGGGTGGATGTATCTGACCAGGGCGGTGCATTACTGAAAAAAAGAGAGTATGGCCAAGCCATACAATGCTGGGAATCCTAACAGCGAGAACGAAAAGGAGTTCTGGGGAAATCCCTTGTAAAACAGAACAACAGAGATCTTCTGACCTCTGTTGCTCTACTGATACCTACGTGTATTTTCTCATGTATCACAGGTAGTAGTACGTATTGTACTACTATCTGCATTGAAAACTCTGTCTAGTTCAGAGAGATAATGCTCGTATCATACCCTTCTGGAGTCTCAAAACCCAAAAGGTTGATGCAAGTGGCAGCTATGCTGCTGATGCCCAAGCCTGTAGTAAGAGTCTTGGAATACTCCCCGTTGTATGCGCTGTCACAGATGATGCACGGGACAGGATTGAGCGAGTGGGCTGTCTTTGCCTGAGGATCCCCATTCTCCTTGTACTTCACACTGCCATCCTTGGCATGCTCGAACATATCGTCAGCATTACCATGGTCAGCGGTGATGACCATAATACCACCAGCGGCCATGACTGCTTTGTGGATACGCTCGATCTGCAGGTCCATGCCCTCCATAGAGCAGACGACAGCCTGGAAGTTACCAGTATGACCGACCATATCGCCATTGGGGAAGTTCAGCTTGATGAAATCCCAATTCCCTGAGGCAACCTCCTTGATGACACGGTCTGCTATATCGGCACACTTCATCCAAGGCCTCTGCTCAAAAGGAACGATATCAGAGGTAATCTCCACATACTCCTCAAGCTTAGGATCGAACTTTCCGCTCTTGTTTCCATTGAAGAAGTAGGTCACGTGGCCAAACTTCTGTGTCTCACTGATGGAGAACTGCCTTACCTTGGAAGCACAAAGATACTCAGCCATTGTCTTGTCGATGGCAGGGGGCTGTACCAGGTACTGGGCGGGTACATGCAAGTCCCCGTCATACTCCATCATGCCGGCATACTCGACCTTGGGAAAGCGCTTGCGGTCGAACTCCTCAAGATGCTCGGCCTCAAAGGCCTTGGTAATCTCAAGGGCACGGTCTCCGCGGAAGTTGAAAAGGATTACACTATCACCATCTTCAATGGTTCCCACTGGCTTGCCATCCTTTGCAATGACAAAAGGAGGAAGGTCCTGGTCGATGGCCTTGCTCTCTAGGCGCAGGGTCTCAATTGCCGTATGGGCTGATTCAAACGTGCGACCCTCACCAAGGACATGGGTCTCCCATCCCTTTTTGACCATATCCCAGTTTGCATTGTAGCGGTCCATCGTAATCTGCATGCGCCCGCCACCACTGGCTATCCTGGCATCGAAGCCATCACCATTGAGGGAAGCGAGAAACTCTTCAAACGGATCGAAATACTCAAGGGCACTGAGCTCGCCTACGTCACGACCATCAAGAAGGGCATGGATACGTATGGTAGAAACCCCATCCTCCTTAGCCTGAAGCATCATATCCTTCAGGTTCTTGATGTTGGAGTGGACATTGCCGTCACTGAGCAGTCCGATGAAATGCAGGGTGCTCTTCTTCTGTATGGTGTTTGCGATGAGCTTCTTCCAAGTTGCGCCTTCAAACATGGCCTTCGTCTCGATGGAGTTGATCACCAGCTTCGCACCTTGGGCGAACACCCGTCCACAACCCATCGCATTGTGCCCTACCTCACTGTTTCCCATGTCCTCATCGGAGGGTAGGCCGACGGCAACGCCGTGTGCCTTCAGCTTTGTCCAAGGATTATCCTTGTAGAGCTTGTTGAGGGTTCTGGTCATTGCAGCGGCAACACCATCACCCTCTGTGTATTTACCAAACCCGACACCGTCCATGATAACGAGGACAACAGGTCCTTTTCTTTCAATCTTTGAATTCTTTTTCAATGCTTCTACCACTGTGATAACTCCTTATTCTGTTCAGAGAGGAAGGGTAGCCTGCTTCAGATAGGCCTTGGCCTCTTCATCAACAAGCGTCTTCAGTTCTTCGTAGACCCAACGATGGTAGTTGTTCACCATAGAGAGCTCAGATTCTGTGAGCAGGGTCTTCTCTAGCAACTTGCGTTCAAATGGGCAGATGGTCAATACCTCGAAACTAAAAAACTGTCCGAATTCCGTCTTGATGTCCTCACGCACAGCCATGATGTTCTCAATGCGTATACCATGGCGCCCTTCACGGTAGATACCTGGCTCATCACTTAGGATCATGCCCCTCTTCAAAGGGACATCAATGGCGCGGGTGTTGATCACAGCAGGGCCCTCATGCACATTGAGTCGGAAGCCAAGGCCATGACCTGTGCCATGGTAGAAGGTAAGGCCCTGTTGCCAGAGGAACTGCCTTGCGAGGATATCGAGCTGGTAGCCACAGGTCCCTTCAGGGAAGCGGGCAGAGGCAAGGGCCAGATTACCCTTGAGAACCAGGGTATAATCCCTTTTCTGCTCATCAGTAGCCTTGCCAAACAGGATGGTGCGGGTTACGTCGGTCAGTCCGAACTCATACATACCACCGGTATCGAGGACAAGAAGGCCGTCACCCTCAATGCGGGAGGAGCTCTCCTTGGTAGCGCTGTAATGGCACATTGCCCCATGTTCGGCCCAACCGGAGATGGGGGAGAAGGATTCCCCTATGCAGGCCTTGTTTCGCTCCCTCTGCTTGCGTAGCAGGGTGGAAACCTCAATCTCATCATAGACACCCTTTTCAGTATCAAGACGGGCAAGGAAGTTCACCAGCGCAACACCATCGAGAAGATGGCTACGACGCATCCCCTCCAGCTCCGTTTCATTCTTAGAGGCCTTCAAGTCGGTGGTAAAGTCCCTTCCCGCCACATGCTTTGCTTTCAGGGTAGCCTCATACAGGTTGAGGTTGATTTTCTTGGGATCATAATAAAGGGTATCCTCCACAGTAAGGAGGCTCTCTATGGTTATTTTCACATCCTCATAGGGGAGAATCTCATACTCCTCAGAGAGTGCCTTCCGAATCTCTTTGTTGAACCGTTTCGGATCGGTGAAAAGCCAGGCTTTTTCTGTACCAATGAGCAAAAAGGATAGGAATACAGGTGAGTGCACAGAGACATCAGAAGAGCGGAGGTTGGTTATCCAAGCAATATCATCCAAGGAGGATACCAGGGTATAGTTACACCCTTTCTGCACCATGGCAAGACGGGTCATTGTAAGTTTTTGAATCCTACTGAATCCAGCGATTTCATTGGGAAGGTCAACAACAGTTGTTGTAGGAATATGAGGACGGTCTGCCCATATCTCCTCAAGATAGTCAGGACAGACAACCAGCTCTATCCCTCTTTTCTTGAAAGCCTCATCCAGCTCGGCCTTCCCTGTGACAGTCAGCGTGGAGCCGTCGATGCCGACCCTGCTTGTTTCAGAGAGCTCAGCTGCCATCCAGCTCTGGGGATCCTTGACACCTTCGGTATCAAGTTTCATCAGGGTAAGGGAAGTTCCCTCGATCTGCTGGGCGCCTTGGATGAAGTAGCGTGAGTCCACCCACAGCAGGGCTTCAGTCATGGTAATAAGGACAGAACCGGCACTTCCGGTAAAACCTGAGATCCAAGCCCTGCTTTTCCAACGCTCTGAAACATATTCACTCTGGTGGGGATCGGTTCCATTGATGTACCAACCATCCAGGCCTTCACGCTCAAGGATGGCCCTCAAGGAAGCTATTCGCTGCTCTACTGATGACATATTCAAACTCCTACGCCCTCTTATCGGTCTTACGTACCACCAGATAGAGGACTAGTCCGGCAGCTATCATGGCAAAACTGAAAAGTTGTCCCAACGAGATATTGAAAAAGGATTGGAAAAGGGCGATATTGTCGCTCTCTTTTCCCCAAGCCAGGATATACCCGAGGTTTGCATCGGGAGCCCTGAAGTACTCTATGACAAATCGGATGATCCCATAGAGCATAAGGTAGCAGGAGAGGGCAAACCCATAGGGTTGCTTTCCTCTCTTTGGACGTATGACGAACCACATGATTAGGAAGAGGACAATCCCTTCAAACAGGGCTTCATAGAGTTGGGAAGGGTGCCTTGGCAGGTTCACCAGCGAGCCAGCAACATAGGGAATGTCAAGCGTATCAGAGAGGGTGCGCACCCAGCTGTAATTTGCGGAGAAGAGGGGGGCGTCAGGGAAGACCATAGCCCAAGGCTTGGTGGAAACCCTGCCAAAGAGCTCTCCATTGATGAAGTTTCCCAGCCTACCGAAAGTATAGCCAAGGGGAACTGCATACACGACGGTGTCGGCAAGCTCAAAGAAATGCATCTTGTTCTTTCGACTGTAGATATAAGCACCTAGTACAGCCCCGACCAGACCTCCGTGGTAACTCATCCCAGGAAGCCCGACGAACTGAGAGCCTTGGAAGGGCCAGAATATCATCCATGGATGGGTCCAGTAGTATAAGGACCCATCATAAAAAAGCACAGAGAAGAGACGGGCCCCCACCACAAGGCCTATGATACAGGCCAGCAACAGGTTCAGGCTCTGGTCCTGGTCGAGGGAAACTTCCCCTTTCCCTGCCTGAATACGTATAAAAACATAGCCTATCGCAAAGGCTATCACATACATAAGGCCATACCATCGTAGAGGCAAGCCTGGGATGATTTCAGGGGAAATCCAACCGGGAAAAAGTAAGAATTGAGTCATGGAGCAAGTGTAATGTGCAATAGTGTAGAGGTCAATACTGCAAAGAGTAGCCAAATTTCTCATTTTTCTATATATTTACCCTATGCAAAGAAAACCTATACTAAGGCTTAGCCTTCCACTGATACTATTGCTTATCGTTATTCCTCTATTCTCCTCAGGATCCTTAGAGGAAATCATCTCCTCCCCTGTAACCAGCTCACTGAGCACACCCAAACAGGGGGACAAGATCGCTACCGATATGGAGGCACTAGGCCGGCTCTACCGGTATGTCGATAGCATCTACATTGAGGAGGTGGACAAGGAGAAGGTATTCAACGACCTTGCCTCGGCACTTGTCGCCTCACTGGATGATCCATACTCTTTCTATGTTCCCCCTTCTGAGGCAAATGACTACATGGAAGGAACTACAGGAATATATGGGGGTATCGGCACCTACCTGAACAAACCCTCCCCAGAGCGCAAGGATCCCTCTGACCCCGCATCCTATATGGTTACCATCATATCCCCCTTCCCAGGATCCCCTGCCCAACGGGCAGGCCTTATGGCAGGGGACCTCATCAGTCACATCAACGGAGAGAAGGTCGATGACCTCTCCAGCTATGAAGCGAGCTTACTGCTCAGAGGAGAGCCGAAAACCGAGGTCACCATCACCGTATTCAGGGCAGGCACATCCTTTGACCTGAGCCTGATCAGGGAAAAGATCAGCACCCCAACAGTTGAAGGCAACATCATCGATGGCGATATCGGCTATGTTGTGCTTTCAGAGTTTACTCCCCAGACAGGGGAACAGATGCTGGAAAGCGTCAAAGGCCTGGTAAAGAAAGGCATCAAAGGCCTGATAATTGACGAGCGCAACAACTCAGGCGGGGCTGTAGACGGTGCACTGCAAGTTGCAAACATCTTCCTTCCTGCCAACAAGACACTGGTCACCATCCAGGGCAAGAAGGGATCAAACCGTGACCAGCGCTACATCTCCACAGGCTCCTCCTTGGTACCCAAGGATTTACCTATAGTGTTGCTTACCAATGGAGGATCAGCATCCTCCTCTGAGATCCTTGCTGCTGCATTGAAGGATAACAACCGCGCTACCCTTATCGGTACAAAGACCTTCGGTAAAGGTGTTGTACAGGATGTGTTCAAGTTTGGAGAGGGGTATGCCCAGGTTACCACTGCGCATTACTACACTCCCACAGGAGAGAACATCCATAAGAAGGGCATAGAGCCGTACATCATGGTCGAGGACATCACCCTCGATGACGAGGAGATTCCTGCCTATGAGAAACTGATGACCGACAAGGCTCTTGCTCTCTTTGCAGACGAGCATCCGGAGCCGACAACAGAGAACATACTGCTTTTTTCCGAGCAGTATGCAGGACAAGGCATACAAAGGGATATTCTGAACATCCTCATGAGAAACGAATATCTTGGTAGGATTCCCTATGACGAACGGCCCGTAGGCGACCTTGTCTTTGACAAGCAGCTCAAGCGTGCACTCGAATTCATCCGTCAGGGCAAATGAGGCAGTACCTACTAGACAGCTCCTTCACAGGGGAGCAGAAAACCCTCATTCTCACCGACAAGGAAAGCCAGTACCTTACCAAGGTACTGCGCCTTAAGGTCGGGGACCGTCTGCTCGGCCGCGATAGGACGGGCAAAACCTGGCTACTTACGCTTGAGCAAATAGGAAAAAACAACTGCATCCTCTCGGTCTCCCCCTTGGGGGAAGACCAAGTGGAGGTTGCTACCGATAACCTTCCCTCCTACAAAGGCAGCTACCCTAGGATCTTTCTCTACCAATGCCTCTGCAAGGGTAAGAAGAACGAGACGATAGTTCGCCAGGCAACAGAGATAGGGGTTGAAGAGATAACCTTTGTGCAGAGCAAATTCTGTGTGAAGGACTATTCCCACAAGAAAGACAGCTCCCTAGGACCTCAGAAAGAGCGTCTGGAGAGCCAGATCAAGGAAGCCATCCAGCAAAGCGGATCGCCCATCCCCACCCATCTCTCCGAAGAGATTCTCGATCTTGATGACATCCCCAGGCATTGGGACAACAAAGGGCTCTTTATTTTTTTCCACCAGAATGCCAGGGCCCAACAACAAAGCCTCCCCCAGCTTCTCTCAACCTTGCAACCAGATACTCCCATTGCCATGCTCATTGGCTCTGAGGGGGGGCTCTCCGATGATGAGTGTGCTTTCCTTGAAGACTCGGGCTTTAGAGCTGTCATGTTGAAGGGAAATATCCTCCGCTCTGAGACTGCAGCCATCTATGCTCTCTCAACCATCCAGGTACTGTTGACAGAAGCCCAAAAATAAACCGGTACACCTCTTCTTCTTAGAGTAGCGACCAGCAAAAAGAGAAACTAGACTATTAGCACAGAAACATAGTTTCACCTTTCTTCGCTAGAAAAGGAGTTTAAGATGTCTCTTTTTGTTATCTCATCCGATTGGCGTTTCAAGGATCGTTTCAAACATCACTTCGCCTATGAGTTTTTGCATGAGTTCAGCATGGTCAACAAGCTGGTGAATGCTGTTGTCCAGGCAGACATGGGAGAAGAGCCCTGGATCCTTGCAGATGAGAGGTTGGGAGCAAGTTCTCAACTTCAGCTCGTGTCAGAACTGCAGCAAACAAGAAGAAAGGTACGGGTAATTCTGTTCCTCGATCGGGGAAATAGCCCCTTTTCCCTACCAGAACTCTCTTTTCCTGTGGAATTCATCCATAAGGAAACGCTCAAGTATTCCCAGTTCTTTTTGCGTTTTAGCGAAGAGCAAAGTGTATGTGAAGAATCTTGCTATAGTACTGAAAGCCTGATAGGAAACAGCAGCACAATGCAGGAAGTGCGTTCATCCCTTGCCCTCTATGGTAAGGGAGAGTGTTCGATCCACCTGTATGGAGAGACAGGCACAGGCAAGGAAATTGCGGCAGGCATCATCCACAAGATGAAAAACCCCTTGCGAAACATGATTTGCGTCAACTGTTCCCTACTTCATGGAGCGATCGGTGACTCCATGTTCTACGGCCACACAAAAGGGGCCTTTACCGATGGAAAGAGCGACCTGCCCGGCCTTGTCCATGATGCAAATCAATCGACACTGTTTCTGGATGAAGTGGAAAACCTTTCCTTAGATTCCCAAGCGAACATGCTTAGGCTTTTGGAAAGCGGACGCTACAGACAGCTAGGAGACAATAAGGTCAAGGTTTCGAAATTCAGACTGGTAACAGCTTCCAATCAAAATCTCAAATATCTCATCGAGGACAAACGATTCAGAAAGGATTTTTACTACAGGATTTCCGATGCCACAATCTGTCTTCCTCCGCTTAGGAATCATCTCGAGGATATCCCTCTACTCTGCCAACATTTCATCAAGGAGCACTTTCCGGAGAAAAAAATATCCGAGCAGGACATGATGCTCCTCAAGTTATATCCGTGGCCAGGAAACGTACGACAGCTCTTTTCTACACTGAAAAGAAGCTGTATCCGTTCAGGACAGGAAGCACAGCTACATATTCTTCCTGAGGATATTGCATGAGTAAAAGGACATAAAGAAGAGAGGGGACGAAAACAAAACCCCTCTCTTCAGAACTGATCAGAAAACCTGTTACGTGCAACCACTGCAGCCCGAGCAACTTCCCGAGCAGGAGAACTCCTCCTTATGCAACCGTTTCAATCTTGCCAGATGGACCTTCTTGATGGTGAAAAAACAGAGAAATACTATAACCAATATAGCTATCAGATAATTAATCATATTGCCTCCTAAAAGAACAAATTACCAAGGATATTGATACATACCGCCACAATATAAGCTGTCAACATTTGTATGCCGACCTGACCAAGAGTCACTCTCCAACTTTTCAGTTCCCTCTTCATAGCACCGACTGCAGCAAAGCAAGGCATACACAGCAGGTTGAAAGCCATGTAGGCTAGAGCTGCCTGCTTGGTGGGGATATCCTGCCTGAGTGTCGGCAGGGCTTGTGAATCACCCCCCTCCATCAGAACCACCTCGGTGTAGATATCAGATGCAGCCTCACTGTCATACTGACCTTCCTCAAAGCCATAAGCTCGGAGCTCATCCTCCGAAGCATCGGCAAAATATTCAGTTAGGTACTCTTCGCTGATATCCTCAGAGTAGAGCTGGGCAAGGGTAACAACGACCATCTCCTTAGCGATCCAGCCTGTGGCTACCCCAACGGTTGGCCTCCACTGCCCGAAGCCTGCTGGCTTGAAGACAGGTGCGACAACCTTACCAACAGAGGCTAAGAACGAGGTTTCGATAGGAGCCAAGGGAGTTCCATACTCAGCCTGGTTATTCCCATTGAAAGAAGCCAGATTGAAGTTGGAAAGAGCCCAGATAAGGATAGTTGCAGCCAGTATGATAGTTCCTGCCTTCTGGACAAAACCCTTTACCTTCTCATACCCATGAATTCCTACACTCCGTAGGGTAGGAAGCCTATACTGGGGAAGTTCCATAAGGAAGTTCGAGGTCTCGCCCTTGTAGGCAACCCTGTTGATTATCAAAGAGACCACAATGGAGACTGCAAGGCTCAATATATAGATGAAAAAAAGAACAAGCGTCTTATTCCCATCACTGAAGAATGCCGAAACAAACATGATGAAGATAGGAAGCTTTGCCCCACAGGGCATAAAGCCACAGAGTAACGTCGTTATCTTACGGTCCTTCTCACTGTCCAGCGTGCGTGTTGCCATGATAGCGGGCACCGAACAACCGAATCCCATAAGAAGGGGGATGAAAGAGCGCCCGGAAAGGCCAAACTTGCGAAACAGACGATCCATGACAAACGCTACACGAGCCATATATCCACTGTCTTCCAAGAAACTCATCAGGATATAGAGCACCAGAATAAGGGGAAGGAACCCTAGGACTGCACCCAAACCTTCCATTATACCAAATATCACCAGACTATAGGCCCAAGGTGCCGCCCCTGCACCCATAAGAAAGGAAGAGACCCCATCGGTAAGAAAACCCCACAGGTTCTCAACTAAGGAGGCGAGCGCTATTCCTGGGCTGGATAACCCATCAATAAACAGAAAGGACTCACTGAAAGTTGCTGCAAACATTAGGTACATGATCAAGGCAAAGACAGGAAGAGCCCAAATCTTATGGGTTAGGACCTTGTCAATCGTATCGCTACGAGTCTGTGTGTGTTCGCCGTCCTTCTTGCCACGCCTGACACTGGACCCTACAACCTCAGTTATTAAGGAGTAGCGCTTGTCAGCTAGCGTGTCCTCGTCAACTTTCTTGCTTAAATCATACACAGGCAGTCTTTTTGGGAAGCGCTTTTCCTTGATGGTACGGGTTACCGCTTCCATCAAGGCATCAATACCTTTACCGCTACGAGCCTCAAGGGGAATCACCTCTACACCGAACTCCGCTTCAAGGCGTTTGAAGTCAATTACATCCTTAGAAAAGGTAACCTCATCCATCATATTTATTCCCAATACCGTGGGTATGCCTGTCTCCATGATCTGCAAAGCAAGATAGAGATTTCGCTCAAGGGAAGTCCCGTCAAGAATGTCAACAACACAATCAGGTCGTTCATTCACAATAAAATTCCTAGCTATGACTTCTTCTGCACTATAGGGAGAAAGGGAGTAGGTCCCGGGTAGGTCTAGGATTTTCATATCCTTGTTCTTCCTGTAGACACCCTCTTTCTTGTCTACAGTCACTCCAGGCCAGTTTCCCACATGTTGGCGAGAACCGGTAAGGGTATTGAATACAGTGGTCTTGCCGGAATTTGGATTTCCGGCCAATGCTATGGTATACGACATTAAGATCTCCTATATGTTAGGGAAAACTAACTTTTTCCCTAAAAAAAATTACCCTTGGACTTGTATCAAAGCCGCTTCACTTTTGCGAAGGCTCAACTGATACCCCCGAACCGTAATCTCCACAGGATCTCCTAATGGTGCAATCTTTATGAGTTGCACCTGCACACCGACAGTTACGCCCATGTCCAATATCCTTTGTCGCATTGCCCCTGTTGAACCAATGGAAACAACCTTGGCTTTTTCACCAGGTCGTAACTCGCTTAGTGTCATCTTAAACTCCTCGAAAACTATTAGAATATAAAATATTGTTTTTTATGCTACGTTGATTCTATGGGCAAGACCCTGATTTAATGCCAATCTGACACCTTTGACCAAGAGGATTAGGCCATGGGAACTTTTGCCGACAATCTCCACTTGTTGACCAAAGACAAAACCCAAATCGAGCAAATGCTGCTTCATGGTATCTTCGCCATGTAGGGAAACAATAGTTTTCTTCTCTCCGATCTGAACCATGGATAATGGCATGGACTTCCTCCGTGTTAGCTTTAACTAACTTATAAGTATTTGTACCATGCCTTCTCTTTTGCTGTCAACTACTTTTCAGAAATTATCAATTTGAGAACACCGATACTCTATCTTCCCTAAAATCACTTTGCCTCCATAACCGGCAAGGCAGATACCCCAAGAGAGCAATAAGAGCCATCTCAGAAAAGATAGAGAATGACTTGTTTTTCAATAAGGGGAGGTTTGCTCTCAAAAAGAGCTCTGTAACTCACGCTGTGACGTGAGTTATCAGAGCTTAGAATACAAAGGACAGCTTGTGGATAACCTGTTGATAACTTGCTAAATTTCGGTAACAAACGAGGATAATCAAACTTATAGAAATGGTATTTTTCTTATATAAGAATTAGGGTGAAACCATTCCATCAGGTTGTAAGCAATTTCATATAAAGGAGTTAGTTGAACTACTATTTCAATGGTACAAGAAAATCTTGAAATAGGAAGCTACAAAAGGGGGTATTTCTTACCCCATCACTAGAATTTTATTTGCTTGTGGATAACCTGTGGACAACTTCGGGATAAGCCTGTGGATAGAGTCTTGAATTCTAGGGGAAATATGGAGTTACTCGATTCGTTCAATGCTAAGGCCAAGGGAGAATAACTTCTCAGAAAGACGTTCATATCCCCTTTCAACCTGATAGATGTTCTCTATGGTGGAGACACCTTCAGCACAGGCAGCGGCTATGACCAAAGCCATCCCTGCACGAACATCAGGACTTGTCACCACCGAACCGTAGAGTTGGGAAGGTCCGTTGACCACTGCCCTATGGGGATCACATAGGATGATGTCAGCTCCCATACGAATAAGCCAGTCAACAAAGTACATCCGAGATTCGTACATCTTCTCATGCAAGAGAATCGAGCCTTCCATCTGGGTTGCACAGACGGTGATGATACTCAACAGGTCGGCAGGGAATCCTGGCCATGGAGCGTCATCTACTTTGCCGGTGTGCCCACCAACTTCCTTATAGAGCTTTCGATTTTGCTTGCGGGGGACCAGAATGGAAGAAGGACCGTCCTGGACAAACTCCACCCCTATGCGAGAAAAACCAAGGCGTATCATTCTCAGATGTTCAGGCTCTACACGCTTGATGAGAAGTTGGCCACCCGTTGCCCCGGCAAGGCCGATAAAGGACCCAACTTCCATATAGTCGCTGCCAAGGGTAAACTCACACCCATGTAGCTTCTTTTGTCCCCGAATACGGAGCCTGTTCGAACCGATGCCTTCTACCGTACTGCCCATACGGACAAGCATGTTGCATAGGTCCTGCACATGGGGTTCGCAAGCCGCATTGCTGAGAATACTCTCCCCTTCAGAGAGGGAAGCTGCCATGATGACGTTTTCTGTAGCAGTGACTGAAGCCTCATCCAAAAAAATGTCCCCTCCCTGGAGTCGGAGATGCTTTGCCTTCAGATGCAGCTTACCCTCTGGTCCTAACAGACAGGAGGCACCTAGGGAAGAAAGCCCAATAAAATGGGTATCCAATCTTCTCAGGCCGATGACATCACCACCGGGAGGATCGAGACGTACCTCCCCATGTATGGCCAGAAGAGGACCAAGAAGCAGGATTGAACCTCGGACAGCCTCTACAAGGTCCTTGCCAAGGAAGCCTTTGCGATTACCACTGGTTATCTCCAATGTCTGGGGATCGATTTTGGTAACCTTTGAACCTAGGTTTTCTAAGAGCTTGCACATGACACGCACATCTTCTATGTCTGGAACATTACACAGCCTTACTGGATCGTCTGTCAGAAGCGTTGCCGCTAGACAGGGAAGGGCGGCATTCTTGTTGCCGCTTATAGTAACTTCGCCTGAGGCGGGAAAGCCTCCTTCTATCCTATATGAAGCCATGGGTCCCTCCAAAAACATGGTACTGTCACATCTACCAATTAGCAAGTCGTTATTGAAATGTGCAACCTAACAATGGTAGAATACCTCAAAATGAAACAGATTGAAAAAAAGGTCCTGGGAATAGGGAATCCTCTTATAGACATAATAATCAGTGTGGATGAGAGTGATATCACCAACTTGGGGATCCACAAAGGGACCATGGCGCTGATACACAAGGAGAGGATGGATGAACTCCTTGTCTTTAGCAAAACCAAACGTACCACCTTCTCCTGTGGAGGATCCTGCCCCAATACCATCATAGCCCTGGCCGCTTTAGGAATAGAGACTACCCTTGCAGGCAAGGTGGGCCATGATGAGAATGGACGCATATATGCCGAGACCCTCAAGGATCTCAACGTACATAATGAGCTGGTCATTACAGACAAGGAGCCTACAGGATCGACGGTCATCCTCGTCACCCCTGACAGCGAACGCAGCATGAACACCTTTCTTGGGGCAAATCGTCTCTATTCGGCTGAGGATGTTTCCCAAGAGAGTATATCAGAAGCTGATTTCTTTCATTTCACCGGCTATATGTGGGATACCCAAAGCCAGCAGAAAGCGATTACAAAGGCACTAAAAATAGCAAAGAAACACAATACGACCATCTCCTTCGACATTGCCGACCCTTTTGCAGTAGGGCGCTACCGCGACACCTTCCTAAAGATCATCCAGGAGAACTGTGACATCGTATTTGCAAACAGGGAGGAGGCGCGTATCCTCTTTGACAACTATGACCCCTATGAATGTTGCCGTTCCATGGGTAAACTGTGCAAGACAGCGATTGTCAAAAACGGAAAGAAAGGCTCCTTCATTTCCCACAATCAAGAAATCTTCAGTATACCGGTAAAGGGACCTGTTGTTCCTGTCGATACCACAGGGGCCGGGGACGTCTATGCTGCAGGGTTTCTGTATGGACAGTGCAAGGGGTATTCCATCCCTGATTCAGGAACCATCGCCTCCATCCTTGCAGGGCAAATCATAACCCAGAGGGGTGCTCAGTTCAGCAAGGAGCAGGCTGCCGGCCTACGGGCTTTGTTGGAGACGGGCACTTGGCGCAGCCTGTAGCAAAAAGGGCGATAGCGACCAGGTTAACAAGCATCCCTCCTCCTTGGAGGGCAAACGAGTTGACACTCAAGACTGAAGACCTCACCTCGGAGGCCATGCTCTAATCAAGAAAAACCCCACAAACAACCGAGACTACACCCAACACAAGATAGATGCAAAAGTACACTGCAACTGCAAGGGTGTCTTTACAAACAAGAGCAAACCTTCCAGGGAAAAAGCGCAGAGAATTGCCAGAAGGAATATTCTTGAGGGCTCCCCTCACCAGAAGCAGATAGTCGGTAAGAGACACTCCACCCTTTCCAAGGGCCAGCAGAAAACCTCCACATAACGAGCCAAAGGCCAAGGCCAGGCTTGAGGTTATCTCCATGGCAACCATCACATCATCAAGAGGCCTGTTGTCCTTCAGGTGACTATCGATTAACAGGGCATCGAGGCTTCCTGAAGAAAAGGCCCTTCCTATGCCGTTGAAGGCAAACCCTACAAATAACAGAGGCAAGATTCTACTGAACAGGAACAGTGTCCCTATCAGGGTAAAGAGCATCCCAACCAAATAACCCTTTCTCCGGCCTTGGGCGTCACAAAAAATGCCACTGGGAACCTCAAAAACCATAACACTAAGGGAAAAACAAAGCATGGCTACTCAGATCTTGTAAAGAGAAACGCTTGCCGGGATGGATACGCCAAGTGCGAAGTATCCCAAAAAGAGAACCATAAGATAGCTTTTCATAGAGTAGGATCTAGGCATGGTAGGCTACCACAGAATAGACAAAGGGCAGAGTCTTTATGCCAATTTTCTCATGGGAAGCTATATAGGAACGTACAATGCCAATAAGCTCATCAGCTTCTTCTGCACTAAGGTGCAGGACACCGGTGAGCATATCTCCCCGAAAATGTCCGTCTTCATCCTCAAGGACACGATCTTGTGAAAAGAATCCATCCTGGACTTCCTTCAGTAAATTCTGGGCTAAGGCAGCCCGAGGGCCACCTTCAACAGAGCCAATGCTGACCGTAGCATCAGTTCTCTTGTAGTAGGTAGCTGTAATCCCGTTGATAAGAGCGGTACGGTCAACTTCAACAGTGCCAAGCCCTACGAGTTTCAGGATATGGTGCTTTGCACTTGAACTGGTCATTGAGAGTGAATCAGCTACCTGCTTGGGTGTCATACTGCCATGGACTGCGAGCAAGGTTAGAATTCTTTGCCGTAGAGGATGCATGAAGACCTGAAGGTCCTTGTCATCTGATAATCGTATAGTGTTCATAACATATTTTATAACATAACAATTATTGTTATGTCAAGAAAAACCAATCCATTCCATGCATATTTTCCAAATGCATTCCTTGCAAGTTTTTCCAATTATCTGTACTATTAGGTTCGATGACGTCGATTTGACAGCCTCCCGGCTTGCAGACGTCAATAAAGAAACTTGCTAAAAGGGGAGCACAACATCATGTTGCATTAGGTTCCCCCTTCCGCAGTCTCTAAAGGAAGGGTTTTATGTTAGAAAACGGTACACACGTCTTTACCTCAGAATCAGTTAGCGAAGGTCATCCCGACAAGGTCTGCGACCAGATCTCAGACGCGGTTCTTGATGCATGCCTCAGCCAGGACCAGTACAGCAGGGTAGCCTGTGAAGTATTTGCAACCACAGACAGGGTCATTGTCGGCGGTGAGATCACCACCAATGCAGAGATAGACATCGAGTCAATTGTACGCGCAACTGTCAAGGAGATCGGATACACCGAACCCGGTTGTGGCTTTGACTACCAGAGCTTGGAGGTCACCAACCTCACCAAGACCCAGTCAGCTGATATCTCCTTGGGAGTAACCGCTTCCTCAAGCCTGTATGGACAGCAGGGTGCAGGGGACCAGGGGATGATGTTCGGCTTTGCTTGTGACGAGACGCCGGCCTTGATGCCAGCTCCGGTGATGTTCTCCCATGCTCTGCTTGAAAAAGCGAGTGCCCTTAGGAAAAGCGGCAAAGCATCTTTCTTGCTTCCAGACTCCAAAAGTCAGGTCTCTGTTGTCTACAAGGATGGCAGACCGATAAGAATTGATTCGGTTGTCATCAGCCACCAGCACAAGGAAAGTGCCTCACGCGATCAGATAGTCACTTTCCTTACAGAAGAGGTCATCAAGCCAGTGCTGGAAAAGACAGGAATGCTTACCCCTGAGACCAAGTACTATATAAACCCAACCGGCAGGTTCGTCATTGGTGGACCCGCAGGGGATACCGGCCTTACAGGAAGGAAGATCATCGTAGATACCTATGGTGGGATGGGCCGACATGGCGGTGGGGCTTTCAGTGGCAAGGACCCTTCCAAGGTCGACAGGTCTGCAGCCTACATGGCCCGCTTTGCTGCAAAGAACCTGGTCGCCAACAAGTTCTGCCAACGCTGTGAAGTCCAGTTCTCCTATGCTATTGGAGTTCCCTACCCCATCTCCATCTTTGTCGATACCTTCGGTACCGGCACTATGGAAGACAGCAAGCTGGAAGACCTTGTCAGGCATAAGTTCGACCTATCACCTGCAGGTATCATCAACACCTTCAAGTTGCTACGCCCTATCTACCAGAAGAATGTAAACTACGGGCACTTCGGAAAAGAGGGTGCTCCCTGGGAAGAGATTGTTGATCTTACGATCTGATACATAGACATACATACGGTACCTGTCCAATTCCTTTTTTGTCCTAGCAGACTTTCTCGGAATAGCCCTTGATAGCAGAAGCATTGGGGTAGAACTGGGTCGCACCATCCTTGATGACAACCAAAGTAGGTGCTCCCATGATGCCATATTGCATTGCAAGCTCTTTTTCTTGCTCGGCATCGACTATCTGGTAGGCTATGGCCGAAGCATCAAGAAAGCGCTTGGCAATCTTACAATTTGGACAGGTCTTGGTAGTGAACAGCAACGTTCTGTCTTGGTGTTCTCTCTGCCTATTTCCCTCTTCGATATCGTACAGCGTACGCTCCTTGAACTCCTGAGCTTTCCCCACATTCCAGTTCTTAACCGGGCGGTAGTACCCTGTTATGCGGCTGTAGACCTCAGTTTCCTTGCCACAGTGCGGGCAAACACTCTGCTCCCCTACAAGATAGCCGTGGTCACTGCAGACCGAGTAAATTGGGCTGAGTGTGTAGTAGGGAAGCTTGAATGTATCAGCAATCTTCTTGACCAGGGCAGCCGCACTTTGCCAAGACGGAAGTCGCTCTCCAAGGAAGGCATGGAATACCGTTCCAGAAGTGTAGAGCGTCTGCAACTCATCCTGGATGGACAGGGCCTCAAAGACATCATCAGTATAGTTTACCGGGAGGTGGGAACTGTTGGTGTAATACGGTGCCTTATCCTCGCCAGTCGCTGTCCTGATAAGAGGGAAAGCCTTCTTATCATGTTTTGCCAGACGATAGGTTGTGGACTCAGCAGGAGTGGCCTCAAGGTTGTATAGGTCTCCATACCTCTCCTGATAGAGGGAAAGGCGTTCTCTCATATGGTTCAGCACTTCCTTGGTAAACTCCAAGCCCTCTTTTGTACCAATGCCTTTACCAAGGAACCGTGCATTGAGACAGGCCTCGTTCATCCCTAGCAATCCGATGGTTGAGAAATGGTTCTCGAACGTTCCGAGATAGCGTTTGGTATAGGGGTAGAGACCTGCATCCATAAGCTTGGTGATGACAGTCCTCTTCACTTCCAGAGAACGGGCGCTGATATCCATCATCTTGTCCAGACGCGTATAGAAATCCTCTTCGTCCTTTGCAAGGTAGGCAATCCTGGGCATGTTGATGGTCACGACCCCAATTGAGCCTGTGGACTCACCACTACCGAAAAATCCCCCTGATTTCTTTCTCAGCTCCCGAAGGTCCAGGCGCAGACGGCAGCACATCGAACGCACATCACTGGGTTCCATATCGCTGTTGACGTAGTTGGAAAAATATGGGGTTCCATATTTGGAGGTCATCTCAAAGAGCAGCTTGTTGTTCTCTGTCTCAGACCAATCAAAATCCTTGGTAATGGAATAGGTGGGGATAGGATACTGGAAGCCACGTCCTTCACTATCCCCGGCGATCATGGTCTCGATGAATGCCTTGTTGACCATATCCATCTCGCTTTTGCAATCCTTGTACGTGAAGGGCATCTCCACCCCTCCCACGATAGCAGGAAGCTCAGCTAAGTCTGAAGGAACTGTCCAATCGAGGGTGATGTTGGAGAAAGGGGCCTGCGTCCCCCATCTTGAAGGAGTGTTCACCCCAAAGACAAAGGATTCGATGCACTGCTTGGTCTCCTGGTAGGAGAGGTTGTCCGCTTTGACAAACGGGGCGAGATAGGTATCAAAGGAAGAGAAAGCCTGGGCTCCTGCCCACTCGTTCTGCAAAATACCAAGGAAGTTGACCATCTGGTTACAGAGTGAAGAGAGATGCTTGGCCGGAGCGCTGGTTATCTTGCCAGGAACACCACCAAGGCCGACCTTGATGAGTTGGTTGAGCGACCAACCGGCACAATAGCCAGTAAGCATTGAAAGGTCATGGATATGCAGTTCTGCATTCCGATGGGCGTCAGCGATCTCCTGGTCATAGACCTCAGAGAGCCAGTAGTTCGCCGTAATGGCACCGCTGTTGGAAAGGATGAGACCCCCTACACTATAGGTAACCGTAGAATTCTCTTTGACGCGCCAGTCGTCGAGTTTCAGATAGCCATCCACAGCATCCTTGTAGTCAAGGATGGTAGACTTCATATTCCTCACCTTTTCTCGCTGCTTCCGGTAGAGGATGTAACTCTTGGCCACATCGGCATAGCCTGCCTGTACCAGAACCGATTCAGCACTGTCCTGGATCTCTTCAACCCCTATGGTCCCATCCTTGATCTTGGGTTCGTAATCACTGGTAACTTTGAGGGCAAGAAAATCTATGATGTTTGGGGTAAACTGCTTATCTTGTGCTTCAAAAGCCTTTGCTAATGCTGATGCTATTTTCGAGATGTCAAAAGGGACAATCGAACCATCACGCTTGATGACTTGATACATGCGCACTCTCCTATACTACTGTTCGCTAAGATTCAGAGTACAGCATATATAGTGTAAGTTCAAGTTTGATTACGCAATATGTGGTGTTTTTAGGGTACTATTTAATTTCTACCCTCGAATGAATATAGCTTCCATAGTACTCTTCAATAGGTTTTTGAACCTTGCAATTTCGTCTTGGGAGAAGGCATGCATAGGTTCATTTCCCAAGAGATTCCCACTGTCTACAAAGCTTTGCAAGAAATATGCCCGGCACCCTGAAAGCCAGGCTCCCATTGCCTTGATATCTTCATCTGTGTGATATTCACGAACAAGGGTAGTCCTGAACTCATAGGAGACAGTACCTTCCATCAGGAGAGCGACACTCTGCTCTACTTTGGTTGTATCATAGGTCGGAATCCCAATGGTTGCTCCATAGTGTTCTTTGCTGTTCTTGATATCCATGGCAACATAGTCCACTAGATGATTTTCCACCAAATGTTGCAGACGATCGGGGAAACTTCCATTGGTATCAAGCTTTACCAATAGGCCCATTTCTTTGATCTTCTGTATGAAGGGAACAAGTTCTCTCTCAAGCATGGGTTCCCCTCCAGTAATGCAGACCCCATCGAGGAACCCTTTTCTCTGTGAGAGAAAAGAAAAGAACTCTTGCTCAGGAATACCTGCTTCAGGCTCTGAGGCGAATACAAGATCAGGATTATGGCAGAAGGGACAGCGAAAGTTACACCCCCCTAAAAAGACAGTACAAGCTACCTTCCCAGGATAATCGAGCAAGGTCATCTTCTGTAAACCCACTATATGCATATGAAGCCCCCAAGACGAGTGTATGAGCGATTGGGGAAAATGGGAAGGCATTGCATGGGGATCTTCATGTTCCGAAACCTGTAAATCCAAGCAATTCGTTTTTGGGGGCAAACGACAGAGAAGGCGATGCTTTGTGCATCGCCTTCATCCTTACAAGTTCTTAGCTTTGATCTGCTAGAATCTCTTTTTTGTTTGTTTCTTGGCTCTCTACCGCATCGCTGGAGAGTTACCATCACTTCTTTTGCTGGAAATGCGGATCTGCTTGTACAGGCCTTCACCTTCGCTTTTGGTATCCACACCGCCAAAGTCGGTGAGAGCAGTATGAACGAGTCTTCTCTCATACGGGTTCATCGGTTCAAGCAGGCGGCTTCTGCCACTCTTGCTGACCTGTTCAGCACTCTTGAAGGCCATGCGGATAAGCTGCTCTTCGTGGCGCATTCGATAGTTCTCGCTATCGATTACGATTTTCAGATCCGGTTCGGTCTTGCCTACAAATACATTTGCCAGAAGCTGGATTGCATCCAGATTCTTTCCCTTTCTTCCGATAATGATGCTTGAGTTATCACTCTCAATGACAATGCCGAGCTTTCTCTCTTTGCGGAAACCGATGTTGACCTTTCCTTCATATCCCATTTTCTGTAGCATGGTTGCCACAAAAACCAGGACATCCTGCTCCAGTTGGCTGTTTACAGGGTGGTCGATGATAGCCCCATCACCAGGACGAGGTTCATACGTATCAGTATCGGTTTCGATGCCATTGCCATCGTCAAAATGAATCCTAATCTTTACATTGCTCTTCTTAAAAAATCCCTTACGGACAGGTTCGACAATTTCTACATCAAAATCTTCACGTTCAATATGCAGTTCCTCAATTGCCTTGGCAATTGCCTCCTGCTCGGTACGTCCTTCGAATTCTTTCATCATATAGTTACTCCATGTCGGGAGGGAGGTCCCCCCCGAAGTTAAAATTTCTTTGGTGGCCTACTTGCGCTTCCCTTTCGGGCCGGGAAAGGTCCTGACGTTGTTTGCTACCTCTTCAAGCTTTTCCGCCCTTTTCTTCCGGTTGGTATACATCTGTTGGAAGATAGAGATGGCGTTCATGACCGACCAGTATAGGATCAATCCAGAAGGAGCATTATAGAGGACAAAGAAGAACATGATAGGCATGCCATAGGTCATCATCTTCATCATACCCTGCTGGCTCCCAGCAGTTTGTGCATTCTGTGTAATCTTCATCGAAAAGATCATACTGACCGTGTAGATGATGGGAAGCAGGTGCAACTCGTTTCCTACAAAAGGAATGATAAAGGGGAAGGTGAATACGGTATCAGGCATGGAAAGGTCTGGAATCCAGCCTGGAATAAACATGGCTCCACGAAGCTCAAAGTGCTTGTTCAAGAGGCCATAGAAAGCAATGAGGATAGGGAACTGGACAAGCATGGGGAGACAGCCTCCCATCGGATTGATCTTCTCCTTCTTGTAGAGCTCTGCAATCTCTTCGTTCTGTTTTGTGGGGTTGTCAGGATACTGAGCCTTGATCTCTGCCATCTTGGGAGAGAGGGAGGACATCTTTGCGGTGGACTCCATACCTTTCTTGGTGACTGGATAGAGAGCCAGTTTCAAGAGGAACGTAAGGATTATGATACCCACACCATAGTTTGGAATGAGACCATAGAGGAAGTTGAGAATCCACTTGAGTATATTCTCAAGCCAACCAAGCCAGGAGCTGCTGTCCAGAGCCTTGTCCAGCTGCAGATTGGAAACGCCAAAGCTGTTGAGAGAGGCGTCATCATAGATGCTCATAAAACTCTTGATCTGAGGGCCAGCGTAGAAACGGAAGGTGTCAGTCTGTGAGGCACTCTTGATGGAGGGTCTGGAGAAGTACATGCTCGATTCCATTGGAATGCTACCAGCGGTATTCTCACTGAGACTGATGGAATAGGAGGTTGCATCAGGGATGGCGATCATAGAGAAGTACTTACCAGCAAGTGCTACCCAAGAGACTGACTTGGTTGTATTGTACAGGCCATTGCTCAGCTTGATCTGGTTCTTCTTCTCAGAGCCATCTTCCTTGATATAGAATCTTCGGTAGTTGTAGTTGCTGTTCGGTGCAGTAGTAAAGGAAGGTCCTATCTGCGGCTCGAAAGCCAGGGTATAGGCAAAGTTCTCAAAGGAGAGGGGAATGGACTTGTTAACGCTGTTCTGCAAGTTGATATCAACCTGGAACAGGTAGTCATCCTCTCCGAAGGTAAAGGTCTTGTTCAAGGTAAAGGTCTCACCTGTGGTCTTACCCTCGCTATTGAGCATTTCAAAATCCTGACTGAATACTACCTTGTTGCCCTTGATTGAGTGTCTGAAGGTCGCATCGATAGGATTTGTCTTGTCATTACCTGCATACATGAGGAATGCATCGTTACTCTGCTCACCTTGGAACAAAAGCTCTACAGGTTGCCCCTCATCAAGATGTTTATTCAGCTTGAAGGAGGATACAGAAGCACCGACTGGGTTGAATTCAATCGTAAACAGAGGTGTCTTGTAAATGAAAGGATTTGCTGTCCCGGTTTCTCCAACTGCCACCAAAGATCCTGGCAATCCACTACCCCAGGCAATATTTGCTGAGACCATGGCGTTCTGGGCGGGAGCCAATACAGATGAGGAACCAGACTGTGGTGTACTTGGAGCCGGCAAAGCGGCACTCTGCTGAGGCATAGCGGTAGGCGATGGGGCAAAGAACGTGGTCTGCAAGGTCATTCCAACTGTGATAACCACAACTGAAAGGACAATCGCTAGAATGGTATTTTTATCCATATCTGCTCCTGATTGGTTGATACATGAGAAGAAATCACAGGAAAGATAGGATTTTTCGAAGGGTTCTACACAAAAAAGTGAGAAGGGACTATATCAGTACCTTAAGGCTGAAGGAATACCCCAGCCTTTTCACAAAGAGATATGAGTTGCTTCGTTTGGATTTCATGGCCTGGAACCTTTCCTGGATATACAATAAACGCAAAGTCGTAACCGGAGAGCATAGTAGGTTTTGCGTTACGCCATATTTCCTTGATTTGACGACGGATTCTGTTGCGTTGCACAGAGTTTCCGTAGTGCCGAACAGGAATAACTATGATCCTGCTCCAATCAAGGTCATTATGGCTCACAACCAATTTCATTCCCTGGCAAGAGTAAGTCCTGCCAGTTTTGAATATATGATCTATCTCCGGTTTACGTTTTACTATTTCTTTTTTAGAAAGGCTTCTTCTCATCACATACGCTAAGCTTATGCCTACCTTTTGCTCTTCTGCGAGCAAGTATGAGCCTACCACCAACAGTTGCCATACGTGCACGGAACCCAAATTTTCTATTTCTCTTTACTCTACTAGGCTGGTAGGTCCTTTTTCCTTTGTAACTCATGAGATGTTCTCCAATTTTTCATCGCTTTACGCGGATAGTATTCATGTAAAAGGGAGGCATACTCCCCCGAGTGGTGCAGTATATAGAGCAAGTTTCTTTAGGTCAAGAACCTAGACGCTAACAATCTGAAGCGACTTTACTCCCAAGGAAGGGTATTTCCTCTGTATGGAAGCAAGTATCCTCTTTTGTTGCATCATGGTAATCTGGGCCCAAGAAGGGTGGTCCGCTTTCAACACCAGCGTACTCCCCTTTATATCAATTATTTTAACATGTGGATAGAGTCTCATGCCAATTATATCTTGCCAATTCATCCCAATTGCTGCTTTTGGGTTATCTGGACGTATATCAAGCCTATGAAGCACCATATCCAACACTTTTTTGCCTTCTATAGGTTCACCATCCTTGCAGATACGGGTTCTCTTATCCTTCATGCCCTAGAAAGCTCCCTTGCCTCACATCATAGACCAAAGCATCTTCACTTGCTAGAGAAGCAAAATAGTGCTCCTCAGGAAGGAAGGTGAAAAAAGCTTGGCTATACCCCTCCATGAGTGAGAGAAATTTCTCACGCTTGGAGAGATCGAGCTCAAGAAGCACATCATCAACAAGGATAAGAGGCCTCTTTCCTGTTTTCTTGTGGAAAAAAGCCATCTGGGCAGTACGCAAAATCAAGGAGGCAAGCCTGAGCTGTCCGGTAGACCCTATCTGCGAAAAGATACCGTCATCCTGGACAATGGTAAACCGATCCCTATGGATGCCACTGGTGGTGGTCATCATATTGATATCTCTTTGTCTGGTTTTTACAAGATATTCGACGATATCTTCTTCAGTTGTACATCCTGACCAGGATCTGTGGTACTGAATTTCAATGTTGGTATTGGAATTTGAGACCTTTCTATACATTTCTGGAAAAATCTGGTCAAACTCAGCAACAGCCTTCTGCCTCTCTTTTTGGATAGCTAGACCATATTTGGCCATCTGTAGATCATAGACGGGCAAAAGGGTATGCCTTCCTTCCTTAATCGCAAGATTTCTCTGTTTCAAAAGAAGGCGATAACGACGCATGTCATCAAAGAAAAGAGGATTGTACATGCTCATTGTCTGATCAAAAAATCTTCTTCTCTGTTCAGGTTCCCCTCTGACAAATGCAATATCATCATGGCTGAATACAATACAAGGGATATTATAAATAAGCTCTTTTCTGTCCTTTATTTCCCTTTCATCGAGAAAAACCCTTCTTTTCGCATCCTGGTATTCCAATACCAGCGTATGGGTAAGGCCATCTTCCCCCAGATACTTACCAGTCAGCTTAAAAGCCTTCTCTCCATGGCTTAACAGCTCACGCAACTGAGAAGAGCGAAAGGAAGACCCATAGCAAAGTGTGTAAATTGCTTCAAGAAAGTTGGTCTTTCCCTGTCCGTTTGTCCCAATGAGGAATACCTGCCGTTTGTCGACAGGTACAGCCTCATGGGAAAGATTCCTGAATTGAACTGCCTTAATCTCAGTGAATATCATCAGGCATTGAGTTGCATGGGCATGATGATATGGTAGTAATCATGCTCACTTTCAGCTTTGATGGTCATAGCCTTGGTAGGTTCTGTAAAATTGATGGAAAAGAATTCACCTTCCATCATCTTCAGAGGATTCATCAGATAGGTGAAGTTGAGGGATACTTTGTTTTCCGGTCCTTCATACTTGCAGGGGATGATTTCCTTTGCCTCTCCAACCTCATTTTCATCACTGGTGAGCAAAATTCCAGCTTCGCTGATATCCAGATAAATTCGTCTGGCCTTGTTTTCTACAAGGAGCGATACACGCCTCAATGCATCAAGCATATCTTGTATTCTCATGGTACTGCTGTAGCTTTGGATTTCAGGTATTACCCTTCGGTAGTTAGGATATTGCCCTTTTATCAAGGTTGAATAGAAAAGCCTTTCTGCTATTTGGCCAAATATAATATTTTCAGTGATACAAAGTTTGAGTGTTCCTTCGTCAGTGGAGAGTTTCTTCAAGACTGAAAAAAACTTAGGGGGAATGATGACAGGAGAGAAGGTAGGAATATCCTCTTCAAATTTTCTTTCGACAATGGATAGCCTTCTTCCATCGGTTCCTACCATGGTTATCCCAGTGGGAGTTCTTTCAAGATAGAGACCGCAGAGAAAGTAGCGTGTTTCATCTTCACTGATAGCAAAGATGGTTTGGTTTGCCATGTCGTTAAAACTTTTCTGAGAAATAGTGAAATAGGAATTGTCTCCTATGCTTTCCATTGCAGGAAACTCATCCGCATGTATTGTGCGTAACTTGAATTCTATGCTTTGGTCTTCTGGTTTGATGGTGAATACGCCACTGTTGGCTGTGAACTCAATGTTGCCTTCAGGAAGGGAACGAAGTATGTTCAGAAACTTGTCGCAGTAGACCATGGTTTTTCCTTTCTCCAAGGTCTGGACCGCTATCTCAGTACTGAAGCCAACTTTCTGGTCAGTAGCTCTGATACGCAAGCGATCGTCAGAGGTCTCCAAGTAGACGTTTGATGTGACCGAAAGAGAGTTTCTCTGACTCGTAAAATCCATTGAATATATGACTTCATTGAGTATTGATTCTTTGCTGCAGACGAATTTCATCTTAGACTCCTAATATTTAATATAAGTTAGTAATAGTAGTAATAGTAGCACGGATTCTGTGGATAACTGAATAATTCATTATACAACCTATCCTTAGTTTTTACCATCTTGTGGATAACTCTTGCAGTTGTCCACAATTGCTGCACAAGCAAATTTGGCTATCCACAGGTTTTGGAAGTTATCCACAACCTATCCATAGGATATGCACAGGAATTTATTGCTTAACATTCATTAAGTCCCTCTTTAATTTCAACACAGTATTGGTGAAGGCCTCATCGCTTTTCATCAGGGATTCAATGCGGTCGTATGAGTGCATTACTGTGGTGTGGTCGCGGCCGCCAAACTCGGTGCCGATTTCAGTTGTTGAATACTCAGTTATGTCTCTGGCAAGGTACATGGATATCTGTCTGGGTTGGATGAGACTCTTGTTTTTTTTCTTGCCTTTTATCTCAAAGGAGCTGACATTGAAATACTCGCCGACGACCTTGATTATGGTATCAATGGAGAGCGTTTTGTTTGCATTTGCGGCAAGGGAAGGAAGGGTCCCCAGAAGTTCCTTTGTCTTGTCCAAGGTGAGCTCTTGGTTAAGTAGCTCACTGAAGGCTATCAGCTTGGTCAAGGAAGATTCCAGATCCCTTACGTTGGTACAGACGTTGGTTGCTATGTAGTCTAGGATTTCTTCACTCATAGAGCTTCCTCTCTGTTCTGTCTTGTTTTTGAGGATAGCTACCCTAGTTTCATATGATGGTGGCTGCAGGTCAACATTCAGCCCGCGTTCAAACCTGGAGCTGAGACGGTCACTGATGTTCTTCAACTCGCTGATGGGCCTATCACAGGTGAACACCATCTGTTTTTTTGACTCATAGAGGTTGTTGAACGTGTGGAAGAGCTCTTCCTGTGTCCCATCCTTACCTTGGAGGAAGTGGATGTCGTCGATGAGCAGCACATCAACCTTTCTGAACTTGTTTTTGAAGCTCTGCATCTTGTTTGACCCGACAGAGTCTATGAACTCGTTGGTAAACATCTCAGCTGTGACGTACATCACCTTCAGTTCAGGGGTGTTGTCGATGATGTAATTGCCTATGGAACTCAGGAGATGGGTCTTTCCCAGTCCGACACCTCCGTAGATCAGGCAAGGGTTGTAGCTCACCCCTGGGTTTTTGGCTATTGCCAGGCTTGCATTGTATGCGAAGGTGCTGTTGTCCCCAATAATGAAGTTGGAGAACTTGTAGGAGTAGTTTAGGTTGCACTCCTTCTTGATTTTCATTGTTGTCTCTTGGGAAGCCTTCTTTTTCTGTGGTGCTAAAGCGGCTTTTATTTCCGTTGGTGGCTCAATGATGGATGAAGGGTCAGCTTTCTTGTATTCCTGTATTTCAGAAAGGCTCTTTACGATGAAATCCACCCCTATTTCCTCTCCGGTAAGTTCGCATAGCGTATTTACCAGCAGATCTCTATATCTGGCTATTACGGTGTCGAGGATAAATTGGCTCGCTCCGGCAAGGATGACTTTCTTGTCTTCCGATCCAACGTAGACGATACGGTTGAACCAGGTCGAGTATTCCTGTACTGGCAGGGTTTCCTGTATACGGAGGATTGTCTCCTGCCAGAATTCATAATAGTTACTGTTTGTGTCGCTCATGAAATCATTTTACTCTGTAGGTCATCGGCTTGCAAGAGCTGTTTGATAACCTCTATAGGTAGGCTTATAAATTATTGTCTAAAAAGCAGTTATTAATACCCACTTTTTTATTGGAATGCTTGCAACAAACCCCTGTCTCTGGTATAATCAATAAGGATTGGCATAAGCCTTTTTTTATTATTACATAAGGATATAACTAATGAGTGAAGGGAGCTTTGACAAAGGAAAATTCCAGCCGCCACTGCACCATAGTGGTTCGCATATGGAAGCTTCAACAAATACCTATTCTGCCGGGAGCATCCAGGTCCTCAAGGGCCTAGAGGCTGTAAGAAAACGACCCGGAATGTATATTGGTTCCACTGGCATCGATGGCCTGCATCATCTCGTGTATGAGGTGGTGGACAACAGTATCGATGAAGCTATGGCAGGGTATTGTACTGATATCCAGGTGTATCTCGACCGAAATGAGGAAGGCAGGGAAGTCTGTACCGTTGAGGACAACGGACGCGGCATACCTGTCGAGATGCATCCTACAGAGAAAAAGAGTTCTTTGGAAATAGCTTTGACCCAACTGCACGCCGGAGGGAAATTCGACAAGAATTCCTATAAGGTTTCTGGTGGATTACATGGTGTGGGTGTTTCATGTGTGAATGCCCTCTCTGATTGGATGGAAGTGGTTGTCTACCGTAATGGGGGCATCTTCAAGCAGGTGTATTCAAAAGGTCTGCCTCAGACGCAGGTCCTGCAGACAGGGGATAGCGACCGAAGCGGTACTATAGTGAGCTTCAGTCCTGACTACTCAATTATTGAGCAGAATTCCTTCAGCTATGACACACTTGTAAACAGGTTCCGTGAACTCTCTTTCCTGAATAAGGGCATTACCATCACTCTCGCCGACAGGCGAGAGCAGGAGGTCCGCGAGAAGACCTTCCATGCAGAGGGTGGCCTCAGTCAGTTTGTAAGCTATCTCAATGAGTTCAAGCATGTGCTCAACGATCCTCCCATCTCTGTTGAGGGTGAACGAGACAACGTCAAGGTAGAGATTGCCTTGCAGTACAATGATAAGTACGATGAGAAGGTTCTCTCGTATGTGAACAACATCAACACCCGTGAAGGAGGGACTCACCTCACCGGTTTCAGAACCGGACTTTCCAGGGTCATCAACGTACAGTTGCAGAAAAACATCAAGCTCATGAAGAAATATGAGGAGAAGCTCGAACAGAGTGATATCTCCGAAGGCCTTACAGCCATCATATCTGTGAAGATTCCAGAGCCTCAGTTCGAGGGTCAGACAAAGATGAAATTGGGTAACTCTGCTGTAAGCGGTATCGTGTACTCCATGGTCTATGAGAAACTGGGCAACTATTTTGACGAGTTTCCTGCTATGGCTGAGAAAATAATTGAAAAGATCATCAGTGCAGCGCTTGGAAGGGTAGCAGCGCGCAAGGCACGTGAGCAGATCCGTAAGAAGAGTGAAGGCGGCGGACTTCCCGGCAAGCTGGCTGACTGTTCGGAGAAAGATCCTTCCAAGTGTGAGGTTTTCATAGTTGAGGGTGATTCTGCAGGTGGTTCGGCCAAACAAGGCCGTGACCGCAAGTTCCAGGCAATCCTTCCTCTTTGGGGAAAGATGCTGAACGTAGAGAAAGCCCAGGAGTTCCGTGTATTGGGCAATGACAAGCTTCAGCCTGTCATCTCAACCCTAGGAGCCGGCATCACCCGATACAACAATACTGGAAAGGATTTGGAGAGCGAGAGCGAAAATGGCATCACCTTTGATATTACCAAGGCTCGGTATCATAAGGTCATCATTATGGCTGATGCTGATGTCGACGGTTCGCATATCAGAACCCTCCTGCTTACCTTTTTCTTCAGATACATGCGTCCTCTCATTGAGGCAGGGTATGTCTATTTTGCCATGCCTCCCCTCTATAAGATTACCGTCGGAAAGAAGGTGGAGTATGCCTATGACGAGGAAGCGAGGCTGAGAATTATTGAGGAGTATAAGATTGATGAAGGCACCAAGGCCTCCATCCAGAGGTACAAGGGTCTTGGTGAGATGAATCCCGATCAGCTTTGGGACACTACCATGAATCCAGAAACCCGTATGATTAGCCAAATCTGCCTTGATGATGCTGAGGAAGCCGATAGGGTGTTCTCGATGCTCATGGGTGAAGAGGTTGAGCCCCGTAGGGCCTTCATTGACGCTAATGCCGTTTATGTATCGAATCTGGATGTCTAGGAAAGGATAGTATTGTGGAAGAAGAAAACAAGAGCAGGATAATTTCTGTGGATGTGTCAAAGGAGATGCGCACCTCGTATCTCAACTATGCCATGTCCGTAATTGTAAGTAGAGCTCTGCCTGATGTACGTGATGGGCTCAAGCCTGTGCACAGGCGAATTTTGTACGATATGTTTGAGATGGGAGTCAAGGCAAACTCCAGTTATAAGAAGAGTGCCCGTATCGTTGGAGACGTCTTGGGTAAGTACCACCCCCATGGGGATAGTTCTGTCTACGATGCCTTGGTCCGTCTGGCCCAGAATTTCTCCCTCAGGTATCCTGTGATCACACCACAGGGAAACTTCGGTTCCATCGATGGCGACCCAGCTGCTGCCATGCGTTACACCGAAGTTAAGATGAGCCGCATCGGTGAGGATATGCTCGTAGATATCCAGAAGGAGACCGTTGACTTCGGACCTAACTATGATGAGTCACTTGAGGAGCCTACAGTCCTTCCCGGCTCCTTTCCCTTTATGTTGGCAAATGGAAGCACCGGTATTGCGGTCGGTATGGCCACTAATATGGCGCCCCATAACCTCCAGGAAATCTGTGATGCTGTATGTGCTGTCATTGAGAACGCAGATGTCACCATAGATGAGCTGATGGAGCATATCAAGGGGCCTGATTTTCCTTCTGGTGCGATCATCTGCGGGACGCAAGGCATCAAGGATGCCTTTACCACCGGTAAGGGTAAGATTGTCCAGCGCTCCTGTTATGAGATCGAGTCTTTTGACAATGGGCGGGACCATCTTGTATTTAGCGAGATACCCTACCAGGTAAACAAGGCTGACTTGGTCAAGAAGATCGATGACCTGCGTAAGGATGGTGCGATTCCCTCCATATCTGTGGTCAGGGATGAGTCCGACCGTAATGGAATCCGTGTTGTCGTCGAGTTGAAGATGGGCAGTGAGCCGATGGTTGTCGTCAACCAGCTTTTTGCCCGTACAGCGCTTCAGACAAACTTCAACGTAAATAACCTTGCCCTAGTCAATGGAAGGCCGCAGTTGCTTAATCTTAAGGATATGTTGGTCTATTACATTGAACACCGCAAGGAAGTGGTGACACGCAGGACCCAGTATGATTTGAGAAAGGCTCAGGAGAGGGCTCATATCCTACGGGGTCTGAAGATTGGTCTGGACAACATTGATGAGGTTATTCGCATCATCAAGGAGTCTCAGGATAACTCTGTCGCTGCAGAAAGGCTTATTTCCCGCTTTGGTCTGGACTTGGTCCAGGCACAGGCCATCATCGATATGAAGCTCGGGCGTCTCAGCCATCTTGAGTCTTCCAAGATTCTTGACGAACTTGCGGACCTTGAGCAGAAGATCGCCTACTACAATGAGCTTCTCTCTGATGAGCTGAAAATCCTTGCTGTGGTAAAGAGCGAGGTTAGAGCACTTCCAGGAAGCCTAGCCCCCAAGGATCGCCGTCTGACCCAGATCAACCGAGAGGAAATCGGTCAGTCTACCATGCAGGATTTCATCAAGAATGAAGAGGTTGTGGTACTTATCAGTAACAAGGGCTTTGCAAAGCGCATCCCTACTGAGGAGTATGACACCCACGGAAGGGCTGGCAAGGGTAGCAGAACCGCAAAACTCCAGGATGGTGATTTCGTCGACCATATGTTTGTAGCATCAACCCATGAGTATGTGCTGTTTGTCACCAATACAGGAAAGGGTTACTACACCAAGGTCTTTGATATTCCCCAAGCTTCCAAAAATGCCAAGGGAATCAGTGTAAAGAATATCCTACAGCTGGAGACAACAGAGAAGATCACCTCCATCATCAACTTCAAGGAATTCCGGGAGGACCAGTACATCATGATGGCTACCCGACTGGGAGTGGTAAAGAAGATATCCCTCTATAACTTCCGTAACGCCAGGGCTCGTGGCATCATTGCAATCTACCTTGATGAAGGTGATGAGCTGTTGCATAGCGAGTTTGTCCAGGAAGGTGATGAGTGTATGCTTATCACTAGAAAAGGCCGCGGTCTTAAGTTTGCTCAGTCTGATGTCAGGGCAATGGGTCGTGCTTCTCGTGGTGTCAAGGGCATTAAGCTGCTCGAGGATGATGAGGTTGCAGGGCTGCTGAAGGCTGATGATTCCAAGAGAATTCTCATGGTCACAGAAAATGGTCAGGGTAAGCAGGTCTCTTTCGATAGCTTTAATACCCATAGCAGGGCAACTCAAGGTCAGAAGATCTACGCTCTTGGTGGCAAGGCGGACTTTATCGTCGGCGCTCTTTCGGTCAACGATGAGAATGATGTGGTCTGTGTAACCCGTATGGGCCAGACCTTGCGTACGCATGTGAAGAACATCTCCATCCAAGGCAGGAATGCATATGGGGTAAAGGTGGTCACCATGAAGGTAGCAAAGGACTCCATTGTTGCCATTGCCTCTACAGGGAATGAGGGAGAAAATCTGGAAGAGGAAGAAATCCTTGAGGAGGCTCTTCCGGTTGTGGATGAAATCATAGAATCTGTAGAGGAAGGCCCCTCTGTATCTGATCCTGAATAAAACATTTGTATAGTACTTTAGACAAGGCCGCCCCTAGCAAGGAGCGGCCTTGTCTTTGGGCAAAAAAAGAGTTCATTTTCCCAAGCAAATCTGTTGCGTTATATAGAAACATAAAGAAAATACCTGTAATTGAAGCTCTGGGAAACAGTTTTTAGGCGTTTTTGGTTTCTCTGAGAAATTCTAGTGAAAAAACCAACCAAAGCAAAAACACACACTAGAAAAAATGTAGTGTACATTCCTGGATTGAAAGCTATTCACTTTGTAATCGTAGGTCTGTTGGGAAGATTTCTGGAGATCTGTGTTGTTTCACGTGAAACATTTCAAGCAGAACTCGAGAAAGCGCTGGGGTAAACGTAACGGGAAATATCTGAGGTAACAGTAGTCTAGGTATGGGAGTTGCAAGCCTTAAGGTATGAAAGCACCCATGTTTCACGTGAAACATGGGTGCAAAGATTAATGTCCTGTATACAAAGATGTACAAATAACCAAAAAGGAAAGACCTAGGGATATAAAAAAAACGCTTCACAGAGAACAAATCTCGTGAAACGTTTATAGCAACAAACGGATTGTCTAGAGTTCTGTGCCGTTTATCACAGTAAGGTTGGGGTCAACGAAGTTTCTGAGATATCGTTCAACACCACTTTTGAGAGTCATCTGGGACATTGGGCAGCCAGCACAGGCTCCTACCAGACGAACAGTTACGTCAGTGCCATCCAAACTGATAAACTCGATATCGCCACCGTCATTTTGCAGTGAGGGCCTGATGTCCTCAAGTGCTTTTTTGACTTTATCTTCCATGTTATTTTCCTCCATAGGGTTATATAAAGATACAATAGTGATGCTCAAGGGTCAAGGAGTATACCTTTTAAGGTGACAAGTGTTCTATTTTTCCTTATAGTAGCTACATGAGTGTGAAAAAAATCATTTTTTTAAACCAAAAAGGCGGTGTAGGGAAGACTACAACCGCAGTTAACCTTGGTTCCGCATTGGCTAAGATGGGAAATAAGGTACTGCTGCTCGACCTTGATTCCCAGGGAAACCTTACAAGTGGGATTGGAGCTGATGGCAGGGGACCTGGGATGTATGAGGTCATGGCGGGAATGTGTTCAGCACCAGATGCTTGCCAAAAGACATTGGTAGATAATCTTTTTGTCATTCCAAGTAATATCCATATGGCTGGACTCAATATCGAACTGGTAGCTCAGTACGAACGTGAACAATTCTTAAAAAGAGCGCTGGCCTCCTTGGACGATAGTTGGGACTATATCCTTGGTGATTGTCCCCCTTCCCTGGGGCTGGTGACCGTCAATGCTATGACATGGGCTCAGCAGGTGATTATCCCCATGCAGTGCGAATACTACGCCATGGAAGGGCTCAACCTCCTGATGAGGACCATAGGCAATATCAAGAAGTCTTTGAACCCAAATCTGGAAATCTTGGGGATTCTCTTCACGATGTTCATCAAACGGACGAACCTGACCACTGAAGTGGTGGATGACATATCCTCCTACTTTCCCAATCTCACATTCGCAACGGTCATTCCTCGAAACATACGCCTAGCTGAAGCTCCATCCCATAATCTTCCAATTGATATCTATGATGGCGGCAGCAGTGGGGCTAAGGCTTACGAAGCGCTTGCAAAGGAGGTCTCAAACCGTGTCGCAAAACACTAATAAGAAACATGGGTTAGGCAGAGGGATAGGCTCATTGATGAACGACTACTCTTTTGACTCGGTATTGCAAAATGCATTGGGTATTACTAACGATCAGGGGCAACAGAACGAAGGGGTTGCCATGTTGACCATACCTTTGGCAAATATTCGGCCAAATCCTCGTCAGCCAAGAAAAGAATTTGATGAGGCTAGCCTCAAGGAATTGGCAGCCTCTATCAAAAGCCAGGGGGTATTGCAACCGATTTTGGTTGAGGAGATAGCCTCGGGTGAGTATAGTATCGTGGCCGGAGAGAGACGCTATCGGGCATCCAAGTTGGCGGGACTGGAAACAATCCCTGTCCTTGTAAAGGATTTTACTGACCTGCAACGCCTTGAGGTGTCCTTGATAGAGAATATCCAACGGGAGAATCTCAATCCCATTGAAGAGGCTAAGGCATATGCGTATCTTATTCAAGAAGCAGGAATTACCCAGGAAGAACTCTCTGTAAGGGTGGGTAAGAACAGGTCCACTATCAGTAACAGCATACGCCTGTTGCAGTTGACTTCTACCATGCAGCATGATCTTCTCTCTGGGAAGTTCTCAGCAGGGCAGGCAAGGGCTTTGCTTTCAGTGGTGAACCCTGCTGATAGGGAGATACTCTATCGTTCCGTATTGGAAAAAGATCTCTCGGTAAGGGCAACCGAACAGCTTGCTGCACAATTTAACCAAGGAAAGCGTGTTGCCTATCAGGATAAGAAAAAAAGACCCAAGAAGAGTTTGCCTAAAAGTCCGGATGTTATTAGTGTTGAGGATAAGTTCCTCCACGCAGTCGGCTCTCAGGTGGAAGTGAAAGGTTCTCTGGAGAGGGGTAAGCTTGAAATACCCTATACCTCCAGCGAAGAGTTGGAAAGGCTGTACCAGTTGCTGGCCCCGGGGGCCGCTCTGTTTGAAGTATAGTTTGTAGGAGATGTGAAATAATGGAAAAAAGTAAACTCGCTGATGGCATGTATGCTGTCATGCATACCACAAAGGGTGATATCACCCTACGTTTGGAGTTCAAGAAAACACCCATGACTGTTGCCAATTTTATTGGATTGGCAGAGGGTTCCTTGAATATCAATGGAAAGAACAAGCCTTTTTATAACGGGCTTACCTTTCATAGGGTCATTGAAAATTTTATGATCCAAGGCGGTTGTCCCAAAGGCACAGGCACTGGAGGCCCTGGGTACACCTTCCCCGATGAGTTTGACGACTCTTTGAAGCATTCTGTCCCGGGAAAACTCTCTATGGCCAACTCCGGTCCTGGAACCAACGGGAGTCAGTTCTTCATCACCCACGTCCCTACCCCATGGCTCGATGGCAAGCACTCTATCTTTGGAGAGGTTCTCGAAGGCCAGGCTATCGTTGATACTATCGCCCAAGGTGATAAGCTCTCCAGCGTTGAAATTATCCGAAAGGGTAGTGAGGCTGAGGCTTTCGAAGTTTCACGTGAAACATTTACCACCTTTGTAGTGGAAGCAGAGAATAAGGCAAAGAATCGCAATGCTGAAAAGAATGACAAGCTCGAGCTTGAACTCAAGAATCGCTGGCCTGATGCGATTGAGACACCAAGCGGTCTTAAGTATGTAGTCAATGAGGAAGGTGATGGTAAGGAAATGCCGAAGCATGGACAGAAGGTCACCGTTCACTATACAGGGACTCTTCTCAATGGAAAGATGTTTGACAGCTCAGTACAAAGAGGATCTCCTGCAGAGTTTGCAATAGGGGAGGTCATCGAAGGATGGAACGAAGCGCTGAAGACCATGAGCAAGGGAGAGAAGCGTACCCTCATCATTCCACCAGCGCTTGGATATGGGATGCAGGGATACCCTGGTGTCATTCCACCTGAATCCTATCTTGTGTTTGATGTCGAGCTAATAAGTTTTTAGTTAGTATTTACAATTAAAGGAGATATTAGTGAAAGAGAAGGCTTTGCAATTCGTTTGTACCCAGTGTGGCCGCATAGAAAGCAAGTGGTTGGGACGCTGTCCCGACTGCGGTAGCTGGAACTCCTTTGAGGAGGAGGTTATCCAGAGCAAACAAAGCAAACCTGGGAAGACAGCACAGATAAGCCTTGAGACAAAGCCTGTTTCACTCGAGGATATCAAGGTTGAACCTGGCTTTCGCTATGAGAGTGGTATCTCCGAACTTGACCGTGTTTTGGGCGGAGGGATCATGCGTGGCTCCTCCATCTTGTTGGGAGGGGAGCCTGGGATTGGCAAATCGACTCTCATGTTGCAGATGATAGAGAAATGTTCGCTAGAGCGTACAGTACTCTATGTCTCGGGTGAGGAGTCCCCCTCACAGGTGAAGCTCAGGGCACAACGCCTTGGGCTCTCCCTTTCCAAGATTTCCATTTTCTGTGACACCCGGGTCGAAGTGCTGGTCAATATACTTGAGAAGATGAAACCTGAGGTATTGGTAGTCGACTCCCTACAGACACTCTCCAGCAGTGAGGTGGCCTCCCCTGCTGGGTCGGTAAACCAGATACGGTTCTGTTCCACCGAACTGGTGGGCATATCAAAACAGCTGGGCATTTCCCTATTCCTTGTCGGACATGTCACCAAGGAAGGGGTCCTTGCCGGGCCTAAGGTCATCGAGCACCTTGTCGATACCGTACTATATTTTGACCAGGTAGGAAGTGGAGTGCGTCTCATCAGGGCGGCGAAGAACCGCTTTGGTTCAGTCGATGAGATTGGTATCTTCCATATGGGCGAGAAGGGACTTACCGCTGTTACCAACCCTTCCTCCTTCTTCATAACAGATAGGGAAGGGGAGAATGCCCCTCCTGGAATTGCCTACACTGCGGTGGTCGAGGGATCACGTACGTTTCTTGTGGAGATCCAGGCCTTGACTGTCCCCTCTAAGAATGGGTTTTCCCGAGTCTACTCCGACCGTATAGACACAGCACGGGTTACGAGGATCGCAGCCATCCTTGAGCGCCATGCCCAGATACGGCTGAATGACCAGGACATCTATGTCAACGTTGCCGGAGGCATGAAACTCAATGAGGTATCCATTGACCTTCCTCTTGCCCTAGCCTTGTGGTCTGCCTTGAAAGGAGTGGCGCTACCCTCCTCCCTAGTCTCCTACGGAGAGATGAGCCTGGCTGGAGAGGTCCGTACTGTAGGCTTTGCTGAGAAGCGGGAGAAGGCCTCAAGTGAGCTAGGGTTTCAGAGGGTGTTGCTGCCAAAGAGCAATAAGACCAAGGGCAACCTGAAGGTCTATCCTGTGGATACCATCAAGAAGGCCTTGGCCATCTGTTCGAATCTTGCATAACAACTACTGCATGTGATCAGGCAAAGGTTGGTAGATTACTAGCAAGCATCCAAAGAGATTTCCCTTTTCCCTCGAAAGAAATGGTTATAAACACATAATTATGACTCCTGCCTAAATGACCAATGTCAGTATAATGGGGTATTGCTACCTTTCATTTTGTATGTAGCCAAAAAAAGCGCCCTATACAGGACGCTCTTACTTAGTTAGGATACCTTCCTAAAGCATCATCTTCAGGAGCATGGGGAATACCACTACATTTCCAATGGAAGCTCCTAAACTTGTCAACAGGAATACCAACAGGATGTGCAGTACACGGTTCTTATACCATCCCTTGAGGGAGATTGCATCGTCACTGAGGTTTTCAAAGTCCTTAACTTTGGGCTTGCGTAGGGTAGCTTCCATAAGGCCGCTTACCATTCCTATGCCAATGCCTGGGTGTAGGCTTGTTAGGGGTGCTGACAATATGCTTACCAAGGTATTCAAGGGGTGGGCAAGGGAGAGAATGGCTCCAAGGGCTGTAAAGGACATATTCACGGCCAGCCAGTAGCCAAACATCTTGATGCCCTCTTGCTGCCCGAAGGTGATAAACCCATAGAGCAGGAACCCTATGATAAGGATGGGGAATGCCCAGGCAAGGATTTTCCCTGCCTTTCCTGCTGGTGGAACGTCGGTGATATCGTCAAGGATTGTCTCCAGTTCACCGCTTTCCAGCTTTTCCATGGTCTTGATGATGCCATTCTGATGCCCTGCCCCGATGACAGCGAGCTTCTTATCCCCAGGGGCGAGGTAAATGCTGGTTGCAAGATATCGATCACGCTCGTCAATGAGGACAGCCTTTACCGAGGGAAGTTCCTTGGCCATCTCATCCATCATGCTCTGCATGACGTCGCTTTTCTTCAACTCTTCAAGATCTTCTTTGGAGATTGCCTCATTGCTGAAGACCGCTGAGACTATGGTGGCGATCAGCTTTGCCTTGTTCCAGAGGTTGGATAGCCTCCATGCACGCTTGAAAGTGATCTGGATATCACGGTCGCACAGGGAATAGGGAATTTCCCTCTCCTTTGCAATGCGTGCAGCTCCTAGGATCTCCTCCCCGGGAGCGCTGTCTGTCTGGTTACCCATGCGCTTCTGGAAAGAGGCGAGGGCCATGTTGGCAACCAACAGGAATCCCTTGCCTTCCTTGAGCACCTTCTTGATGTCCATATTGGACCAGGAACTCTTATCTTCCTTGTTTTTGAATCTACCGTCATCAAGCTCGAGACAGATATGGTCTGGCTGTTCGCTGTCGATATACGCAGAAACCTCATTTACACTCTCTTTTGAGACGTGTGCAGTTCCTACAAGGATTATTTGCCGACCATCTAAGAAGGTAAGTCGGTGGAATGTGTCACTCAGTTTTTCTGCAATCATGAGAACAACTATACTCAAGAGAGGCCGGAGAAACAAGGGAATTTGACACAGAGCAAGGATTACTATACATTTTCCCAACATGGATACCTTTATATACCTTGGGAAATTGTCCCTTGCTCTGCTTTGTGGCGTAGGATCATCCCGTTTGTTGGGAAAAAAACGGTTCGTCAGGACCGCTTCTCTTGGACAGACATTGCTCGTCTGGCTGTTGCTCTTCTTTATGGGAGTGAATACCGGCAGTATCGAAGGGATAACAAGCCAGTTTGGGACCATAGGGCTATCAGCCTTGGCTCTGACCCTTATCAGTGTGCTGGGGACCATTGTATTTGCTCTAGGGGCTTCTGTCTTTGTCTCCCCTGAAGAGGTACCCTTAGGAATCGACATAGCCCCCCGTAAAGAGAAGAGTATGCTAAGACGCATATGGGATGTCCTGAAGGAACCCCTGTTCTTGGTAGGTATTGTGCTTCTTGGCTTGAGTCTGAGACTTTTTACACCCCTGTTCGAGTGGTATGACAGTTCTCTGGTAAGGTATCTGCTCTATGGTATGCTGTTCTTTGTCGGGATGTCTCTGGTGCAGAAGAATATCAGTTTCAAGGGAATCTTATCAGACAAGGCGGTACTGCTGTTGCCCCTGTTCACCATAGCTGGAAGTTATCTCGGAGCCCTATTGACCCCGTTGGTTACCCCGTACACCATTAGGGAAGGCCTAGGCATGGTGAGCGGTTTTGGCTGGTATTCGCTTTCGGGCATTCTCATAAGTGACTTGGGTTATCCTGTCTTGGGATCGGTATCCTTTTTGGTAAACCTCTTGCGCGAAAGCTTTGCCTTCTTCCTCATCCCCCTTTTGGGCAGGTTGGGTAGGCGTTATTTCTATCCTGCTGTATGTACAGCAGGGGCAACAAGCATGGATGTGACGCTTGTCTTGCTTACCAGTCACTTTGGCACGAAGGTCATCATCGCCAGCATATACCATGGGGTGATGATGAGCCTGGTAGCACCACTGCTTATTCCACTCTTCTTCTAAGGCTTGAATAGGAGCTGAATGATCAACTCAACGACACTCTCCTTGAGAATGCGAAGGTATATTACTGAAGGACCGTCACAGAGAATCTCTTCAAGCTGTTTCGCTATTGTATTAGCCTGAGGTTCTATGTGTAGCTGCATGAACTGGTAGGAACCTGATGCGATACTAAAATCACCCTTAGGGTAGGGATGTATATCTCCCTTTTCTACAGCTAGGCGCATCTCCTCCCCAGGAGGCTCCTGATATCCTCCCTCCAAGGGAGTAAGAACGCTTGAGATTTGCAGACAAGCTTCACTGCCTGTATGGGCATTGTCCAAATGGGTAAGCATCATTGCAATGGCCTTTTCCCCATCCTTTGGAAGATTGGAAAAAGAAATGTATGGAATATCCTGAAGTAAATGCAGTACCATAGGGTGTATCTTTTGCATAGGAGTTACTGTATCAAAATGGAAACAGTCGGTAAAGTGGGTACGATTACCTATACCTTGTCCCGCCTCAGACGGTGCAAGAACATAACTGTTCGGGTACTGGGCAATGGGGAGGTCAGGGTGAGTGCGCCCTTTAGGGAACCGGTGATCTCAGTAGAAAGAGTTATCAGGGCTAACCAGAAGAAACTTGAGAATACCATTGCCATCCAGAAACAGGAACATGAGCTGTATGGGCATACCTGGAAGGATGGTGATACCTTCCTTTTCCATGGCAAGGCTCACACCCTTTCTATGAAACCTGGCTTATGGGATACACTTGCCCTTGAAGATGGGGTCTTTGCAATTACCTATGTAGGCAAACCTCCAACTAAAGAGACACTTTCCTATGCCTTGAAGGAGCTCTACCGAGAATCTGCTAGAAAGCGAATAGACCCATTGGTTAGAACCTGGGCAGAAAGGCTCAATCTTGATGTTCCTCCCCTTACCATCAGGGACTCCAAAAAACGGTGGGGCAGCTGTTCCTCTCGGGGAAACCTCAACTTTTCCCTACGCTCGGCAAGCCTGTCCGATGAGGACCTTTCCTACCTGGTGTTGCACGAGATGGCACATCTGGTACACTTTGACCATGGGCCACTCTTTCATGCCTTCCTTACCAAACACCTGCCATCCTGGAAGGAGCACCAGCAGAAGATCTTCTCTTTGCAAAGAAGGGCTGACCTCACTCCCTAGACTTGCATCCCAATTCCCTTGAAGCCTTTTTTACAGTATCTTTGACAATGAAGGAGAATACTATGAAACCTGATACACTAACTGATGGCATATATCGTGTTGCTGCAAAAGTCGGCAATAGAGATCTATTTGAAGGCATATGGCCAATTCCCCATGGAGTCATGCTCAACGCCTATGTGGTAAAGGGCTCAGAGAAGAATGCCATGATCGACCTGGTAAAGGATTGGGATGGAGCCGCTGAAATAGTGGATTCAAAGCTTAATGAGTTAGGGCTTTCAGATGGTCAGCTGGACTACCTAATCCTGAATCACATGGAACCAGATCATACCGGTGCAATGGCATTATTTGTTGAAAAGCACCCAAATGTTGAAATTCTCTGTTCCGAGAAGGCCGTCCCCCTTATCAAGCACTTCTATTCTATTGAAAAGAATGTACGATCCGTCAAGGATGGGGAGACTATCGACCTCGGAGGAAAGACCCTGCAGTTTTTTATGACCCCTAACATTCACTGGCCTGAGACCATGATGACCTATGCCGTAGAGGATGGAATCCTGTTCAGCTGTGACGCATTCGGATCGTTTGGGCAGTACGACCACTGTTTCGATGACCAACTTACCAAAAAAGAACTGGACCTGCTCATCGGGGAGACCGAACGTTACTATGCAAATATCGTCTCCTCCTTTTCCTCCTTTGTCCTGAGAGGCATTGCAAAGCTTGAAGGGCTTACCATCAAGCAGGTCGCTCCAAGCCATGGTATAGTCTGGAGGGAAGAGCCCCTTACGATCATCAATTGGTACAAGACACTGGCTACCTACATGGACGGGCCAAGGGAGAAGGAAATCACCGTTGTCTGGTCCAGCATGTATGGCAATACAGCGGCCTTGGTTCCCTTCATTGTTGAAGGGGCTGAAAGCGAAGGCATTCCTGTCCATGTTTTGGAGATTCCCCAGACCCACGAGTCCTTTGTCCTTGAGAAAGTCTGGCGTTCAGAAGGCCTGGTCATCGGTATGCCTACCTATGAATATAAGATGTTTCCCCCGATGTACCACATCCTGGATATCCTTGAACGCAGTCATGTGCAGAAACGAAAGACCATGCGTTTCGGATCATTTGGCTGGTCCGGTGGGGCTCAGAAGCAGTTTGATGTCTTCGCCGAAGCCATGAAGCTGGAATGTGCTGGAGTAGTTGAGTATCAGGGTGCTGCCTCAGAAGAGGATAAGAGACGTGCATATGAGATGGCCAAGGAGATGGCAAAGCAGATTAAAGAGGCTTAGAAACCTCAACGAACGCTGAAAACAGTGGCAACATACTCTTAGAGGCCATCATCATGGCTTCAGGGTGCCATTGTACTCCAACACACCAAGAACCTTCTTTCTGTTCAATGGCTTCTATGAACCCATCATCACAAAGGGCGGTGGCTACCAGGCCTCTGCCCAAAAGATCAATGCCTTGGTGGTGAAAGGAGTTCACCTCCAAGGATGAAGAGCCGAAGATGGTATGGAGCTTGGAATCTTTCTGTAGGGTTACTGTATGGAAGAAGGGGGTATCATGCTGCTTCCTGGCATGGACAGAGCCCTTTGTTCCACTCAGGGAGAGATCCTGAAAGAGAGTCCCTCCAAAACGGACATTGATGAGTTGGAAGCCCTTGCAGATACCCAATATCGGTAGACCTTTTCTATATGCACCTCTGAGCAGTTCCAACTGGAACAGATCGGAGGCTTTCATTGTTTTCTGACAGAGAAGCCCTCTCTCTTGGGCGTAGAGATCAGGATCGATATCAAAGCCTCCTGGAAGCAGGATGCCATCACACAACGAAAGGAGCGCTTCCACTTCTGAAAGTACAGAAGGAAGAAGAATCGGTGTTGCCCCTGCCTCTACCAAAGAGGCGGTATATGCCTCATTGGTAAAGTCACGTTGGATGTCTTGGAAAGCAGAAGAGACAGGGGGCTCTGAGAGCGTCCCTGCAATTCCAATTACCGGTCTCTTTCTCACTGTGTATGACTACTCAATAATTGAGAGCAGATGGCGCGTAAAGCCCATGATATTCTCAACAGAAGAGAGGGAAAGCCTCTCTTTGACCGAGTGTACATCATACATGGTAGGTCCGAATGAGACTGAGTCCATGCCAGGGACTTTGCTGTTTATGATCCCACACTCGAGTCCTGCGTGAATGGCAGTAATCTGAGGTTTCTTTCCAGAATACTCTTCATACGCCTTGGCACAGAACTTGGTAAGGACCGAGTCCGGATTTGGCTTCCATGAAGGATATGCACCCACATACTCTACAGTAGAACCCCCACTCTTCATTGCCTCACCCATCCTGTGGGCAATATCATCACGGGAGGAGAGTATTGATGAACGATGACTGCTGGTCACAGAGAATATGTCATCAGAAAAGGTAAGAATTGCAAGGTTTGAGGAGGTCTCAACAATCCCCTTGATGGTCATGCTCATGGCATCGACTCCATGGGGGGCGATATAAAGGCTTCTGATGAAAGCTTCACTCTGCTTTGCAGAAGCGGCTTTCTTGGGGAGGTCGGTTTGCACAAGCTCAAGGATGATTCCAGGGTCGCTCTTGGAATACTCTTCCTGCAAATCCATCTCACACTTCTTCACTGCCTGTTGAATGGCTTGTGCATCAGAAGAGGGAGAGGCGAAACTCATGGTACAAAAAGAGGGGATGACATTACGCTTGCTTCCCCCCGCACAGGCATAGATCATCTTTGTCTCTACAGTAGAGAGGGCCCTTGCCACAGCCTTGATGGCATTTGCACGCTGCTTGTGGATTTCTCCACCACTGTGGCCACCAAGCAAGCCACTTGCTGTAAGGGTAAAGCCCTCAAAGCCATGAGGGATCACTTGCAACTCTGCCTTGAGAGAGGAATCGACTTCGAGACCCCCTGCACACCCTATGTAGAGCACCCCTTCATCCTCACTGTCCAAGTTGATCAGGAGCCTGCTCTGGATGAGTGCCTCCTCGATGTTGAAGGCACCGGTAAGACCTGTCTCTTCGCTTACGGTAAATATTGCCTCCAAAGGTCCGTGCTTGGCATTGGTATCTGAGAGTATGTCCATGACCATAGCCACGGCGATGCCATTGTCACCCCCTAGGGTAGTGTCCTTGGCACGTAGGATGTCACCTTCCCGAACTAGGGTGATGGGGTCGGTGGCGAAGTCGTGGTCGCTCTCTTCTGTCTTTACGCATACCATATCCATATGTCCCTGCAAAGCCACAGAAGGGCGTCCTTCATAGCCTAGAGAGGCTTTCTTGCGGAGGATGACATTTCCTATGGTATCGACAATGGCTTCCAGGTTGTGCTCTTTTGCAAACTTCATGAGGAATTGGCGGACCCCTTCCTCATTCCCTGATTCCCTAGGAATCTGGGAGAGTTCATAAAAATAGTTCCATAGGTTCTGGTCTTTCAAGCCTTCAAATAGTGATTGCATGCATATAGCTCCTTTGGTTATGCGAAACGGTCGCGAACTAGTTCTCCATTGATGAACAGGCCTTTCATCTGCAGGTTCTGGTCAAGGATTACAATGTCAGCCTTGTAGCCAGGTACCAGCATTCCCTGTTTGGTAAAGGAGTATATTCTCGCTGGGTTGGTGGATGACATCTGAGATGCCTGTTGTATGGAAATCTCCCACTCGACGACATTCCTGAAGCCCTGCAGCATGGTCAGTGCAGATCCCAAAAACAGGGTAGGGTCCTCTAGGCTGACAAAGGACCCTTCAGGGCCAAGCATGCAAGGAATCCCATTTGCAGTCTTTTCTCCCGATCGTTGTTTTGTCGGTCTGAGAGAGTCGGTTATCATGACGATGTTGTCTATGGGTTTCTCCCTGAGAAGCATCTTTACCAACTCCTGGTGCACATGTACGCCATCACATATAATCTCGCACTGCATATCCCTCTGGATCAGGATAGCTCCTACGGTTCCAGGGTTGCGATGATGAAGTCGGCTCATTGCATTGAAGAAGTGAGTGGAGTGGAATATGCCGCACTGCATGCCTTCCATGATGTTCTCATAGGTTGCATCAGTGTGCCCAGCAAGCAGAACGATGTTCCTTTCACGGGCTAACAAGGCAAGTTCACGCATATGTTTGAGCTCTGGGGCTACTGTCATGCACAGGACCTTGCCTTCTCCAGCATCAATGAGCTGGTTAAAGATATCCAAATCTACAGGTTGGACTCCCTTGGGGTTCTGGGCTCCTATACGGGCAAAGGATATGAAGGGACCTTCTAGATTTATCCCCATGATTTTTGCACCCTTTTCCTTGCCCATTGCCTTGGCAATGGCTTTGGTGCTGGCTATCATATTTTCCAGCTCATCGGTATAGACTGTGGGCATAAAGGCAGACACTCCGAAATCAGCAAGTCTCTCACTCATTGCCAGAATGGAGTTGGGATCGCAATCCTCAGTACCATAGCCACCGATCCCATGAATGTGGGAATCAATGAAACCAGGCATGACGTAACTGCCAGCCATGTCGATCATAAGGGTGTCAGGGGGGAATTTCTTCTCCTCGAAGCGTCGCATGTTGAAGATATCTCCAATGAGGCCATCTTCGTTAATATACAAAGCGCAATTCTTGAGTTTTGCATATCCCGTTACAATGGTGCCGTTAGTGAGAACTGTTCGTATTCCCATTCTCTGTCCTCTCTTTTCCTAAATATACGGCCATATGGGCATTAGGTCAATGAACAGCAGTCAGGTCTGTAATCCACTTTCCGCGTAGCACACGCACCATGCTGATGATCATTTTTGTCAGTTCTTCCATACCCAGAAGCAGGTAGACCTGCCAGATGTTCAGGTCCAAGACCAAGACACCAAAAAAGGCCAGGGGGACCCCAATTGCCCAGACACCGAACATCTCTGCAAACATCGAGAAGCGGGTATCCCCACCTGCTCTGAGAATGCCGACAATGACAGCCATGTTGATACTCTTGAGGGGGAGCATCATAGCATTGACTAGGAGGCAGTAGACTGCCATCGATCGTACTTCATCGGAGATGTTGAATAGGCTTGCGAACCAGGGAGCCAAGAGTGCCTGAAGTATACCTGCCCCAATGCCTGTTCCTAAAGCGATGAGGATGAACCGCTTGGCATAGAGCCTTGCCAAGTCGGTCCTCCCTTCCCCTATCTTTATCCCGATCATGATGAGCGTCGCATTGCTGACGCCCATCATCGCAACAAAGAAGAGGTTCGCGATGGACTCATTGACATTTACCGCAGCAAGGGCGCTGATGCCGATCTTGCTGAAGGCAATCTTATAGGTGACCATTCCCAATGACCAGAACATCTCGTTGAGGATGACAGGTAGGCTTGTAGGTATGACAAGACCGAGGAAAGTCTTGTCCCATTGGAAGGAACTTTTTTCCCTGATTGCCAAAACAGGGTGCTTCTTATACGTGATGTACACTAAGAGGGCCACTTCTGCAAAGCGACTGATTGCTGTGGCAATCGCAGCCCCGGCAACACCCAGTTCAGGGAAGGGTCCAATACCGAAGATAAGGAGATAGTTGCCCACTGCATTCAGTGAGAGGGACAAAAGGGCCACACCCAGAGGAATTCTTGCATGCCCTATTACCCGAAGAGCTGTGGAGAGTACCTGGCTTATTGCAGTGAACACATAGCTTATCGCCACAATCTTGAGGTAGGTGACGCCGTAGCTGACAACAATGTTTTCATAGGTGAAGATGTGCATCAATTGAGTTGGAATGAAGAATGATGCCAGTGCAAAGAAAGAGGCTCCAATGCAAGCTGTCGTTAGCGAAAGGCCGATGACACGCTTGATGTTCTTCTCATTTCTTGCACCCCAGAACTGTGAGAGAAAGATGGAAGAGCCGCTGGAAATCCCAAAAAAGAGCAGACTTATAAGAAAGAACATCTGGTTTGCCAACCCGACCGCTGCTATGGCCTCCTCCCCTAGCTGTCCTATCATCAGGGTATCGACAAAGGAGAGAGAATTGGTCAGGAGCCCTTGGAACACCACAGGAAGGGCAATGGAGAGCATTCTCCTGGTAAAATCCTTGTGGTTGTCTATTTGAGGTTTCACACTGGTTACCGTCTTGCCAAAAGCACCCTTGACAATTCCTTTCTGTTAGCTTTTTCTAGGGCTTCGACAACCATGGAGCGGTTTTCAGCCTTGTTGTACTGCAGAAGTGCTCTCTGCAGGTGCCGTTCCCTACCTTTGGGGATGTAGATGGGAGCATAGTTTTTTTGTGGTCTAGGGTCTAGACCCGTATAGTACATACAGGTAGAGACCGTACCAGGGGTGGGGTAGAATTCCTGTACCTGATCAGGGACAAACCCTGTCTTATGCATATAGAGGGCCAGTTCAATGGCGCTGTCCAGTGTACTGCCTGGGTGGGCAGCAATGAAATAGGGTATGAGGAACTGGCGTTTTCCCAACTCCTCATTAGTCTGCTTATAGAGTTCGCTGAACTTGTCGTACAGCTCTGCCTTAGGTTTTCCCATTGCATCGAGGACCTGTGGATCGACATGTTCAGGGGCTACCTTGAGTTGACCGCTCACATTCTTGAGCACCAAGTGGTTCATGAACCTCCGTCTGGTCTTTTCAGTGGCCACTTTTAGAAGGTAGTCATACCGGATGCCCGAACGGATAAAGACCTTCTTCACTCCCGGGACAGCTTCAAGAGCTTCTAGGATGTCGAGGTAGTGTTCATGTGAGTCCTTGAGATTGGCACAGGGATCAGGGTAGAGACACTCCTTGGTAGGGCAGGGTCCATAGGTCTCTTGTCTGTCACACGCCCTGCCTTGGAAGTTTGCAGTCGGTCCGCCAAGGTCATGGATGTACCCCTTGAAGGAGGGGTGTCTGACCATCCTCTGGGCTTCTTGCACAAGGGACTCCTTGCTGCGTATCTGTATCATTCTTCCCTGGTGGCTGGTTATTGCACAGAAGGAGCAAGAACCATAGCAACCCCGGTTGCTGGTGATGGAGAAGCGTACCTCTTCCAAAGCTGGGATGCCTCCCATCTTCTGGTAGTCGGGATGGGCGTTCAGGGTATAGGGAAACGAGTACATCAGGTCAAACTGCTCAGCTGTAAGGGGGTGGGCTGGTGGGTTCTGTACCACCGCCCTGTCCATACACTTCTGTATGATTCTCTCCCCTAGGATTGGGTTCTCATGGGTCATCTGGAGATTAAAGGCTTTTGCATACGCTTTTTTACCCTCTTCTGAGGGTGTGTTTGACTGTTTATCCCTGTCGCTTACCTCTTCAAAGGAAGGGAGGGTAATCGTTCGATACATAGTGTCCAACTCTTCTAGGGACTTCTCTGAAAGTGCAAACACCGTACCACGGACATCTTGTATATCCTTAATCAGCTCACCCTTTTCCAGGCGTGCAAGTATCTCCAGTGTCTGCAGCTCACCCATACCGTATACGAGCAAGTCTGCCTTTGCATCGAGGAGGATGGGCTTACGCACCTTGTCTGTCCAGTAGTCGTAGTGGCTCAAGCGCCTGAGAGAGGCCTCAAGGCCCCCTATCAGTATGGGGGTGTCCTTCCCATACGCTTGGCGGGCTCTGTTTGTATAGGATAGGGTGGCCCTGTCTGGGCGGAACCCTGCCTTTCCTCCGGGGCTGTATTCGTCTTCACTTCTGGGTTTGGCGTTTGCTGTGTAGTGGGATACCATGCTGTCTATATTTCCCCCACTTATCATGCAGGCCAGACGAGGTTTTCCCATTTTTAGGAAATCTTCAGTTGAATCCCACCGTGGTTGTGCAATAATACCTACACGATACCCCTTGCTTTCCATCAGTCGAGCCAACAGTGCGGTTCCGAATGAAGGATGGTCGACGTAGGCGTCAGCCGAGATGAATGCTATGTCCAGTTGGTCCCATGACCTCTCTTGCATATCCGCTCTGGTTGTAGGAAGAAACGAGATTCTTGGTGGTGTTTGTTGATGATTCACAACGCCATGATATGCTATTGCTTACAGGGTGTAAATAGGATACTTTTTTACAATCAAAGGAGCTTTATATGTCTGACAAGAAACTATTTATACTGTTGAATCCCCATGCAGCCAAGGGAAGGGCTCTGGTTCGCAAGAAAGAGATTGAGAGCCTGTTCGCCCAAGGTGGCTATGAAACGACCGTTGTTTTGACAGAAAAGGGTGTCGGGGCTTCTACGCTTGCCTATCAGGCGACCCTAGAAGGGTGGCCTATCATACTAGCTGCCGGTGGGGACGGGACAGTCAATGAGGTTGTTGACGGCATATTGCGAGCTGTTGCCGAGAAGAAGATTCCCTCTCCCAAAGTGGGCATACTTCCCGTCGGGCGGGGTAATGATTTTGCGTGGGGTATGGGTATCCCCCTAGATCTGAAAAAAGCGAGTGCCCTCATCATCGCGGGAAAGACACGCACCATCGATGCCGGCATAACCTATGGGGGGAACTATCCTCAGGGAAGATATTTTGTAAACGGTCAGGGTATGGGCTTTGAGCCTCTGGTAAATTTTATTGCGAGTGATTTCAAACATGTTTCTGGACCTCTGAGCTATGTCCTCGCCTTGATCAAGATTCTCATTAATCACCCTGAGCCCTTTCATGTACAACTGACCCTTGACGGTGAGAAGCAGTATGTTGAGACCCAACAGCTGAGCATATGTAACGGACGGCGGATGGGCGGTGCTTTTATCATGGGGCCCGATGCGCTCTTTGATGATGGGTATTTTGATGTGGTGTTTGCCAATCGACCGGTCAAGAGTTCCAAATTACTGTCCATCGCCCTGAAGTTCTTTAGGGGTACTCAGGTGAAGCTTCCTCTCTTTTCGGTTATCAGGGCGAAGAGCGTCAAGCTGGTTTCAGAGAATAATCCGATGCCTGTGCATGTCGATGGCGAAGAGATTTCCAAGGGGTGTGCACAGTTTTCCACAGAGTTGTTGCCTTCCGTTTTGCCTGTTTTTGTGCAATAAGGGAAAACCGTGTCTAGTGGGTGAAGGAAAGAGCTTGAATTGAAAAATTACTTTGAAAGTTAAGGTTTTATTAGTAAATAACCCTTTCCTTTTCAATTTCAATTGACTATTATATATATGATTAGCCTTAAATTCAGTAAGAGGGTTTCTTGTTTTTGTATATTTTTCTGTTTTTGTCTGATCAACCGGGTGTAGATAGGTTTAATGGGTTATTGACAAGCTCTTAAAGAGGGTTTAGACTGGCATTACAAGAGGTGAAGCAAT
>JAEINL010000126.1 GCA_016342655.1 Sphaerochaeta sp.
GGGTTGTATTTGGAGGCCCGCTCGTAGAGGTACCAGTGCCCGCTGATATGCTTGATCTCGGTGTTCTTCGGCTTGACAAAATCCCTGACAAAATCGGGTCTCTCATGCTTGGTTTCCATGGTTTCTCCTGCACCCTAAGTTAGGGTGCTTATATCATACCACAGGTATCCCCACGTAGCAAGAGGGAACCGTGCATTGGAGACGAGAAATAAGGATTTTTTGGGGTTTTAGGCCGAAAGGAATAGGGCTCAGCACCCTAAGGATGAAACGTTACAGGTTAATGTAAAAACCAAGAAAACGTGATGTTTGAGCCCCTTTTAGAGCTCAAAACAACAAGCTCTCCCATTGAGGAAGAGCTTGTGTGAATACAGTGAAAATTAAGTCTAGAAGGAATAATCCTCTGCAGTTGAGGAAGAACCGTTTGTATCATTATCAATATTAGCCGTAGCAGGATTAATCGTGATATCAAACATGCCATTCTCATCAGTTGCTACTAATAGCTTTGATGGACTTGTAGATTTTTCCAGAGCACTAACAATGTCAGTTAATGAAAGCTCCTTTGCATAACCCAATTGTATGCTAGCTCTCACAACTTCGGTACTAGTAGTAGCTGTCTTGGCAAAGGTGAATACCTCTAAATTTGAAGACTTTACAGATGGCTTGCTTATGAAATGGTAGTCAGTTACATTTTCAACTGTATAGGCAAAAGCATTGATATCAAAAATCTTACCACTATCATTCAGCTCTACCCAAGAAGCAAGTGGTGCTGAATATGTTCCTGCAAAATAGAGTTTCCCATCAGTAGAAAGAACATAAATATTATCTGTTCCTAAAGTATTCGCATGCAAAAAATTTGCTACTTTTATAGTATTTGTAGCAATTTTTAATGAACCAAGATTTGTTACCAAGTGATGTTCGTACTCAACAACGCTCGCTTCGCTAATCTTTACAAAAGACACAAGCATAGAACTATATGCTGTGGACAACGAATCTTGACCATGCCCTGTTTGTTGAATAACGCTCTGTAAACCATACCCTGTTGCTGGAAGAGTAAATTGAGTAACTGATGAATCAAATGCTGTAGTACCATTATATTTCAGAAGCTCAAAGAGTTTGCCCGTTCCATCCTTCTCTTCAACCATGATCATTCCATTTGCGTACAAATTATTGATTTTCAGATTAACACTGGTAATAAACAAAGTGCTTGCTGTCGTTGTAGATTTTGCTTTGGATCCGGTATTGATAAGGTTTATAGTATTATTGTCTCGTTCAGTTGTATTGTTTGTAATGTAAAACACACTGCTATCTGTTTGAGAAAATGCTGCAGCTTGAATGATTTTATCAATTTCACTTGAAGCCATTGAATCTTGAACATATGTTTTTGTACCAGTATTTGTTGTTGTCTTGTCAACTCGGGCAATTCCTTTTTCTGTCCTGAAGTAGAGATATGTTCCATCATCACCCAGCAGCTGTTTGTACCGTATCGACAACGGAGCCTTTGACAGTGCAATCTCTCTGAATATGCCAGATGTCCCATCCAGGTTGCAGGAAACAAAGGCAATGGTTAGCAATAGTATTGTTAGCAATGATGCAAGTATTTTCTTCATGAGATTCTCCTATTGGCGGTATGTGACTGAGAGCGTTATGGGGATGAAACCTGCAAGGGCATTATCTACCTTCAGATTTTCCTCATAGTTGAACTCAGGGATGAGCCATATACCAGTTGAGATTCCAAACCCCCAGTTCTCACCCGGGAACCAGATGGCTCCGACTTCAAAATTTGTGTACAAGGTCATCAGCGATCCTGTCTTGTACTTGATGTACGCTCCACCCAATCCTACCGACAAGGGTATGTCGAAGGTCCCTTGGAGAGGGAAATAGGAGTATTTGGCAAAGAAAGGGACAGCTGAGAAGAACTCTTTCTCAGCAGAAAAGTTGAAGTTATACCCTATCTCTCCACCGATGGCTGTCTTGGGGGAATTGAACATCTGGTAGCTAATGGAACCATAGCCACCCATGCTCATACCGGTATTGCCTTCCCCAGGACCCGTTAGGGTCGTGTTGTCATTAAAGAAATGCACAAACAAAGGGACATTGGTGCCTAAATTGAATGAGAACTGTTGGCTTCCAGCGTCATAGTAATCGACTGAATAGAGGGTTATGGGAAGAAGAAAGGCTATGAGACATACTAGGAAAAACTTTTTCATGGGTACCTCGTGTTACTTGTAAGAACAATACGACGCTTTGGGCGTTACATAGTATCAATCATACGTGTTATAGGCCGTTATGAACACCGTACAGCCAGTATAATGAGAGAGAAGAATAAAGGCAAATCAGAAGGGACTCTTTCTTGCTTTTGTTGCCATTGCCCTGCATTTTACGGTAGTCTACACGGGAAGGAAGGATACACCATGCAAGTAATGTCAGGAAAAGAAGTATCAAAAGCTGTCTACGAAGAATTACACACCAGAACTGAAGCCTTTGTGCAGACTCATGGCTATGCTCCCACACTTGCCGTTGTATTGGTTGGAAACGATCCTGCAAGCCAAAGCTATGTGAATAGCAAGAAAAAAGCCTGTCTTTCTTTAGGATTTGGTCATCAGGATTATACTCTGGCCCAAGACAGTACCCAGGAAGAGCTCCTTTCTGTGGTGAGAAGGCTCAATGCCGATTCCACTGTCCATGGAATCCTTGTGCAACTGCCCCTTCCCTCACACATGGACAGTGAAGCGGTCATAGAGACCATTGACCAGCATAAGGATGTCGATGGCTTTCACCCTATGAGTGTCGGTAAGCTTCTTATCGGGCTTCCCACCTTTGTCAGCTGCACCCCGTTGGGTGTGCTTACCATGCTGGATCACTACAAGATAGAGACTTCTGGGAAGCATGTGGTCATTGTTGGGCGGAGCAACATCGTAGGAAAACCCCTTGCAGCGCTTCTTATGCAGAAAGGCCGTGACGCCACAGTAACTGTCTGCCACTCACGGACAGCAGACTTGGCTTCCCTCACAATGACAGCTGACATTCTCATTTCAGCCATTGGCAAACCCTTGTTCATCCAACCTTCCATGGTCAAGGAAGGCGCTGTGGTCATTGATGTCGGGATAAACCGCATTGAAGACCCTGCAGCAAAACGTGGCTATCGCTTGGTTGGGGACGTTGACTATGATACTGTTTCCTCTCACTGTTCTTTCATCACTCCAGTACCCGGAGGGGTAGGGGTGATGACCATCGCTATGCTTATGAAAAATACTCTGCAAGCGGCTTCGCTGCTTGCTGCCAAGGATACCAAATGATTCGCTCGTATTGGATAGAAACGTATGGATGCCAGATGAACATTGCAGAAAGCAATGCCCTGGAACTCCAACTGAAAGGCGCAGGCCTCGTGCCTGCCAAAACTGCAGAAGAAGCAGATTGCGCCATACTCAACACCTGTTCTGTGCGCAAAAGCGCAGAGAACAGGGTCTGGGGAAGGCTTGGCCTGTTTGCCCATATAAAGACACTACACCCGCTGACGCTCATCGTAACAGGATGCATGGCACAGCGTTTGCAAGAAGACCTGAAGGATGAAGCACCCCAGGTAGATTATGTGCTGGGAACCAATGACAAGCATAAGATCCTGGAAGTGCTTGTGTCCCCAGAAAGTGCAGAACTGAGAACTGAGGCATACAGCTTTGGTACCTCATACTACCACGAAGGTGAGTACTCATCGTATATACCTATCATGAATGGATGCAACAACTTCTGCTCCTACTGTATTGTCCCCTATGTACGAGGTCGGGAAGTCTCGCGTCCAGTAGAAGAAATCCTAGAGGAAGTACGCTTTCTTGATGCTCAGGGTGTAAAGGAAATCACCTTGCTTGGTCAGAATGTGAACAGCTACCACTACGAAGAGGATGGAAGTGTCCTTACCTTCCCCTCTCTTCTTGAGAAAGTCTGTTCGGTTGCCGTAAATATCGAATGGATACGCTTTGAAAGCCCCCATCCAAAAGACTTCTCCGATGACCTCATCAAGGTTATCAAGGAACAAGAAAAGGTAGCCAAACATCTGCATATTCCTATGCAAAGTGGGAATACCCGTATCCTAGGCCTTATGAATCGTAAGTATACCCGGGAACGTTTCCTAACTTTGGTAGAAACCATCAAGAGGGAAATACCTGATGCCACCTTTGCTACAGATGTCATGGTAGGCTTCCCTTCAGAAACTGAGGAAGAGTATCAGGACACAATAACAGCCTTGGATCAGATGGGTTGCATTGAAGCCTTCATGTACTACTTCAATCCACGTGAAGGAACAGCAGCAGTATCCTTCCCAGCAGAGGTCTCCGAAGAGGAGAGGGGAAGAAGGCTGACTGATCTCATCGCCTTCCAGCACAAGATTTTTGTACGGGAAAAGACCAAGCGCACCCATGGCCTGGCCAAGGTGGTTGTCAACGCTGTTTCGCGTAACGACAAGAAGCAGATGCTTGGAAGGACTGAGCACAATGAGATGGTCGTCTTTGATGGGAGTTTCGCTGTTGGAAGCATTGTCACTGTGCGCCTCACTGGCCTGAAGGGCAATACGTATACGGGAACAGTTGAAAACTAACTGCTTAAGGTTTCCTGAGATAAGGAATTTATATAGAATACGGGAGGTATATGAAAACAAATTCAGAGACTTTCCAACAGTTTGAAAAGAAATTCTCCATACTCAAGCCCATGATTCTCCATGCGAAGAGGATGACGGTATTCACTGGAGCTGGGGTTTCCACGCTTTCAGGGATTCCTGATTTCCGTAGTTCCAAAGGGATATATTCCGAGAAGTGGAACGGCCTTGATGTGGAGCATATCCTCAGTATCTCCTTTTTTATGCAACACCCTGATGTATTCTACTCCTGGGCGAAGGAGTACTGGTATCGCCTGGACACGTATGAGCCAAACGTTGTACATAGGACCCTTGCCAAACTGGAAGCCAAAGGGTACCTTCGTTCTCTCTATACCCAGAACATAGACATGTTGCACCAGAAGGCTGGCAGCAAGAAGCAGTATGAGGTGCATGGCAGTGCAGCACACCACTATTGCACCATGTGCAATGCCCATTACTCCTACGAGCAGATAGCCCCTATCGTCCTCAATGGAGAGGTGCCTTACTGCAAGAAATGTGGCTCTTTGATCAAGCCCGATATAGTATTTTATGGGGAGAACCTAAACGCGCATATCTTAGGACGGGCCTACGAGGATTTTAGCCACACAGACTTGGCTCTGGTGCTCGGCTCTTCTCTAAGGGTACAGCCAGCGGCATCCTTTCCAATGTATGCAACTCAAAATGGAGCGCCCCTTGTTATTGTCAATTCGCAACAGACTAGCCAGGATGGTGCCGCAACGCTACGCTTTATCGACCTGAAGAAGGTCTTCATCGCCCTGGAAAGCTGGGTTGATACCCTTGAAGCAAGAAAAAACGTACTTTGACTTTCGAAATTACTTCATGAATAGCCATTGCAACTAAAAAGGAATGATATTGTGATGAAAGATCAAGGGATACTGTGTGACTTGTTGTCTATTATGCTATCCTTCTGTCAAGCGGATGCGATAATGTGTTTTAAGTTTTTCTCTCTTGTAGAAAGGTTCTTTTACAAATATTGATGAAA
>JAEINL010000017.1 GCA_016342655.1 Sphaerochaeta sp.
ATATAGAAAGTCCTGTTTCTATCCCTTATGAGAAGACATGATGCCTGTGGTACGAAAATGGGGTGGGAACTATAGCTAATAAAAACACATTCTCCTAAGCAGACTACAGCTCAGATCTGTGCTATCTCCCTGGTCAGGGAGAACTCGAGAGGCCTCCCCTGATAGTAGCCACGCTTCTCTTCGGGCATGAGGGCCGCCATCCTGAGCATGATCTCATCGCTAAGGGCCTCTCGGGTTGCCGCATCCACGCGACCACCTTTCTGGATAATCTCAAAGGGCTTTCCTACCGCTATGGTGATGGGAGTTCGCTTGAGGCGCTTGAGGTTCTTGGCGAAGTTGCTCAGGCCCAGGATAACCACAGGAACCATGGGAGTATCCTTCTTGTGGGCTATGAAGGCGATGCCTGCCTTGCCCTGCTGAAGCTTCTCATCCTTGCTCCTGGTCCCTTCTGGGGCCATGGCTAGGATTTCCCTGCGGTCAATGGCTGCGAAGCACGCCTCCATAGTCTCACGGCCCATGTTCTCACGGTCAACAGGGATACTTCTCCACAAGTCCATAACCCAACCAAGGAACTTGTTATTCCACAACTCCTTCTTTGCCATGGCAAGAAGATTGCTACGCTGTAGGAAAACATAGAGCATGGGGCCATCAAGGACATAGGTATGATTGGCCAGCAAAAGAAGCGGTCCGTCTTGTGGAACTTTCTTCAGTTCTTCAAGGTTTATACGGCAGGTAACCCTGAAAAACCCTCTCAATACTGCATTGACAAATCTTTCCGATACTTTCATGTGCAAACTATAACAGAGAGAGATGGAGCAGAACAGAGGAAAAATCATAATTCATACGTTTACGTCTTATGTTTTAGTATGGTAAGCTTAAAGATGTACTTTCAATAAGGAGCCTAGTGTATGGAAACAAGAACATTTGAAAAAGTAGGCATCATCACTTCCCTGTTGGGCTTCGGTGCTATGCGCCTTCCCCTTACACAAGACGGGACCATTGATGAACCGAGAGCAGAGGAGATGATGGAACTCGCCATAAAGTTTGGAGTAAACTACATTGATACTGCCTACCCCTACCATGAGGGTAAGAGCGAAGCTTTTGTGGGAAGAGTGCTGAAGAAGTACCCAAGAAAAACATTTTTTCTTGCAACAAAGCTTCCCTGCTGGAAAGTCAACTCCCTCTCTGATGCAAAAAAAATATTCGCTGAACAGCTGGAGAACCTTCAGATGGAGTATGTTGACTTCTATCTTTTGCACGCCATTGATGGCGAGGCTTACGATAAGATGGTTGGTCTAGGGGTTGTCACCTACCTTGAAAAACTCAAGAAGGAAGGGAAAATCAGACATATCGGATTCTCCTTCCACGGCATCTATGAGGATTTCGAGAGGATTATCCAAAGCCAGTGCTGGGATTTCTGTCAGATACAGTACAACTACCTTGATACGGAAGATCAGGCAGGAACCAAGGGGTACCTGCTTGCAGAGAAGTTGGGCATTCCCGTCATTGTCATGGAACCCATCAAGGGAGGTTCCCTTGCATCCCTTCCCCCTGACCTTCAGCATCACCTCAATGATCTCGATGGTAAGGCAACACCGGCCTCCTTTGCATTGCGTTGGGTGGGAAGCCATCCCTATGTGAAGGTCATCCTCAGTGGCATGTCCACCCTTGAGCAGGTCTCTGATAACCTCAGGACCTTTTCTGATTTCAAGAAGCTTACTGAAAAGGAATATCGTGCACTGGATGAGATCGGGGACATCATGCGTGGGAGGGTCGGCAATGGGTGCACAGGGTGCAAATACTGCATGCCTTGTGCCTTTGGTGTCGACATCCCAGGAAACTTCGCCCTCTGGAATCGCTATCGCATGTTCCAGGACTATGACATGGTCAAGAAGGAATGGGAGAATGCGACAAAACAGGACAGCAGGCCCCCTGTCTGCACAGAGTGCGGCCAGTGTGTCCCCCTATGCCCCCAGAACATCAATATACCAGAGGATCTGAAGAGGATGCAGGCCGAGCTTAGCAAGGCCCAAGAGGAGAGTGCAAACAAGTAAGGCACTAGCGTCAGAATTGGCTGTTGCAAACACAAGAGAACCAGTCTTTACCCATTTGGTATGGATGGAGAAAGAGCCTATACCCATACCAAATGTATCAAGCAACAATGGCGATACCTTTTACCAAGGACTCGCCATTGTTGTATCTTTGCTCTATGCTAGAAAGTAAGAGAGAAATATAATGGAAGCCATCAATAGAGCAACGGGAGCCCTTTTAGGGATGTGTATAGGGGATGCCCTAGGCATCCAGACAGAGGGGAAAGAAGAGAAGGCCCTCCTTGAGGAATATCCCCAAGGGGTTGGGGAGCTGTATAGCATTGAAAGGGTATGGGGAGAGAGCGGGGAGATTACCGATTGTAGTGTGCTGGGAATCCTGCTAGCACAGAGCATCATCGCCCTTGAGGCCTATGATGCTGACCATGCCAGTGCTACCTACCGTAAGTGGTTGAAGCTAGAACCCACTTTGGTTCGCCCTTCACTGCAAGAGATCTTCGAAGGTACTCCCCTCATCAAGAGTGAGAACAACTATGCATTGATGAGAGTCACCCCCATAGGGGTGGTAGGGACAAATATGACAGAGAAAGAGATTGCTGCCATGGCTGAAGCAGAGTGCATCATGACCAATCTCAACCAGACATGCATTGATACCAACAAAGCCCTCTCATGGGCGATTGCTGAGGCGATTAGGGGTGTAGAACACCAGTTCAGGCTGGGTAGCTACCTTCTGGCAACTTCCAAGAAGTTTGGCATAGAAAACACCATACAACAGGCCATCCAAAGGGCTATGGAAGGTAAGGGGGCTCCAACGGGAAAACAGGAAACTGCTTTGTACTCCTTTGAGCTCGCCTTGTATGCATTGCTGCATACCAACAGCTTTGAAGAGGGTATGGCCCTGGTGATAATGAAGGGGGGCTCGGCCAATGCCAATGCTTCTGTCTATGGAGCCCTTGCAGGATCTTTCTATGGTGAAGAGGAGATTCCGTCACGATGGAAGGAAGAACTGGAGGTTCCAGATACCTTGGCAAGATACATCAAGAAGCAGACTACCTTCAGAAGACAGAACCTCAGTTTGGAGTTCATGGCTGAGACAATGGCAGAGAAGCTGCTAGAGCTGTAAACCCACAGCAAGAACCAACCATGGTAAAAGCCCAAGGACATGACCCTTGGGCTTCCTGCTTTTCAGTAAATACAAAGGTTTTTCTTTTCCAAAATTTGTAGCAAACCCAAATTTATAATTTTCTATTTCGTTATTTAATATAGATTAATTCAAGATATCATTATTAATCAATTAGTTATTGACATATGCCGGTAATAGTACTATAGTATAGATGAATCCGACATATGTCGGTTACTAGTATACCAAGGAGGTACAATATGCCATATAGAGACGGAAGTGGTCCTATGGGACAAGGTCCTATGACCGGACGTGGAATGGGGCCCTGTGCAGGTGGTGCACGCCTTATGGGCGGACGCGGAATGGGAAGAGGTTTTGGAGGTCGACGTGGAATGGGCTACGGAATGGGAATGGGCTTTGCCCCTCCTATCTATGCTGCTCCTACCAAGGAAATGCTCCTAAGCGAAAAGGCTATTCTTGAGGCTGAATTACAGGCCTTAGAAGAAAAGCTCTCAGAAAAGTAGGTTGACCTACTATAGGAAAAGCCGGCATTGCCGGCTTTTCTGGTTTGAGGGTGAAGACAAGTTACCTTGTATGCATATCTTGTTGAGACAGGGTGTCAGAGCTGTTCCTCTAGAGTCAAGCCACTGCTGATCAAGGAGCTTATGCAGAGCATAGCTGATCCGATGACCCCAATCTTATCACCAAACTTTGATATGTTCACTTCGAAGTCGCTCTTTACCCAAGGGGTCGCCTGTTTAAGAATCCCGCTACGAATATAGTCAATGTACTGAGGGCCAAACGACACCTGTTTCCCTCCTAGGACAACGGCTTTAGGGTCAAAGAACTGCACCAGACGGCCTATCATTGTACCTACTACATCTGCAGTCTCCTGCAACAGATAGAGAGTTTCCCTATCACCAGAACCGACAGCGTCCTTAATATCATGCAAAGTAAGGTGACCTTTGTTCGCGTATAGCTTTGCAAGGATAGGTGATTTCCCTTCTTTGGCAAGCCTTTCAGCTTTTTCCCTGAGGGCACATTCCCCTGCTATCGCTTCAAGACACCCTACTTTCCCACACTGACACTGCTCAGATCGGCAATCGACCTGAATATGACCAATATTGCCGCTCAACCCGCTGTTACCTCGATAAATCTCACCATTGATGATAAGGCCTGCTCCGATTCCTGTCCCGATCTTTATGAAAAGCAAGTTCTTCTCCCTATATCTCTTGGAAAGATGAGCCTCTCCTAATCCCATGGTATTGACCTCATTATCGACAAAGACAGGACAGCAGTACTTCTTTGCCAACATATCTTTAATCGGCCATTGGTGCCACCCCGGCATGAAGGCAGGATGAACAGCATAGCCTGCTGCAAAATCCACGGGAGAAGGAAGTCCGACTCCAATACCGAGGATGGTATTTTCCCCTTGCGTGAGCTCAGATTGCAATTCGTCTATCTTGGCTGTAATCACACGATAAATCTCATCCGGCCCAAGCAGGAAGTCCACTGCAAAGCTAGTGCTGCAGAGAAGCTTTCCCATAATATTGCATAATCCAACTTCACACCGGTAGGCATCCAGCTCAACACCAACAAACACTCCACGGTCCTTGCGTATCATCAGGCATTTTCTCTTATTCTGCTTCCCCTCAGAACCCTTGGGTTTCTCTTCTATCAGTATGCCAAGACTAAGAAGCCTATCAGCATTCAACGTTATGGTGGAACGGGAAAAACCACTAATCCGGCTTAATTCGGCACGAGTCTGGGCTCCTAGCTTCCAAATTAGTTGAACTATGGTGTCAATTGCAAGATTGCTGTGATTTTCATTAAAGCTATTCATACTTAAGACAATACATGAATTTAGCAAAATTGTGAAGGCTATACTTATAGGAACATACTTTTTTTGTTCGACAATCGAACAAAAAGTATTTGACAAATAGCAATTCACCACTTATTCTACAAGGGCATAGCAGGGAGAACCTTGTTCGGGACACACGAAGGTGAGGTTTTCCTCTGATCTGGATGCATTCTGAATATTCGACGTAAAAAGTAGTATGGAGGTAGTGAGGTATGCAATTGAAAAAAACCCATAAGGACTGGCTATGGGGCTACCTGTTTATAGCGCCAACAGTCCTCGGCTTGTATATTTTCTTCCTATATCCCATGGTCAGTTCAATTTTCATCTCCTTTACCCGTTGGAATCATCTTACTCAACCCGAATTCTTGGGGCTCGATAACTACAAAAGGCTGTTCCAAGATCCCGTGATGTGGATTGAGTTTAAGAACACCCTGTTTTTTGTTGGTGTTTCAGTTCCCCTCACAGTAGGATTCTCCCTGTTTCTGGCAAGTGCCCTCAATGCAAAAAAACTCTTCATGAAAGGTACCTTCAGAACAATATTTTTTCTCCCCTATGTTGTCTTACCGGTAATAACCGCCCAGATATTCATGATCGTATTCAACTCTCGCTATGGCCTGGTAAACGGCATGCTTAAAATAATCGGCCTTCCCCAACCTTCATGGCTATCAAATCCATGGTTGACACGAATGGTTATTGTCATTGTTACCCTGTGGGCGTGTATCGGCTACTACACCATCATTATTCTGGCAGGTTTGCAGAACATTTCTCCCCAGTATTATGAGGCCTGTGACATCGACGGGGGCAGCTGGTGGGTCAAGTTCAAAAACATCACCTTTCCCTTGGCGACTCCCCAGCTTTTCTTCTGCTTTATCCTAGCTATCATCAACTCATTCAAGATGTTTGACTACATATTCGTATTTGGAAAGACCAATGTGATTGTGCGGGAAACTATCCGGACAATGGCCTTCGGTATTTATGAACGAGGATTCACCTATTTGGAGATGGGATACGCTTCAGCAGAGGCCATCATCTTCTCTGTACTAGTATTGAGTGTGACAATCATCCAGAACATTGGCCAGAACAAATGGGTTCACTATAGCTGAGGAAATAACCATGAAAAAACCTTCTGTTGCATCAACTCTAAACTTCACCATACTTCTTCTAATTGCCATGCTCGCACTTGTACCATTTTTCTGGATTGTAGTTTCCTCTTTCAAAACATATAAGGAAACAGTACAGATTCCCGTTATATTCTTCCCTGGCAGCTTCAAGTACTTTGACAACTACAAAGAGTTGTTCGGCAAATTAAACTTTTTACAGTACTATAAAAACAACATCATCAACACGCTTGGGATCACAATCCCCCAACTACTGTTGTCATCATTGGCAGCATATGCATTTGCAAGAATCGACTTCCCTGGGAAAAATATCATTTTCATATCGCTGTTACTTGCCTTGATGATACCCATGCAGATGATTTTGCTTCCAAGGTACAAACTTATCCTTGAAATGGGTCTTTTTGACTCCTATTTGGGTATCATCATACCAAGCATCCCCAGTGTCACCACAACCTTCTATATGCGCCAACAAATACTCTCACTTCCAAAATCCCTTGATGAATCTGCCTATCTAGATGGAGCTGGGCATTTCAGAATCTTTTGGTCAATACTGCTTCCTCTCTGTCATAGTGCATTGTTGGCCACGGGTATTATGTGTCTGGTCTTCAGCTGGAATGATTTCTTATGGCCCCTTATAGTCATCAACTCAACAGAAAAATATACCCTCTCAATAGCTGTAGCAAATCTTCAAGGCCAGCATCTGACAAAAGACAACTTATTGCTGACAGCAGCAGTTGTGGTTTCGATTCCCATGATAGCGGTATTCATCATTTCCCAGAGATACTTCATAGAGGGAATCGCCCTCTCTGGTATCAAAGAATAATTGGTTTGTTTCAAGCGTTGCTTGAGTAAGTATACAAAAGGAGAAAGACATGAAAAAGAACATGCGTTTTGTATTGGTATTGCTGATCCTGACAGCCTTCCTGGTACCACAGCTTTTTGCTGGTGGAAGTGCAGAAACCACAAAAGAACAGAAAGTGATCAACCTCTGGTATTGGGACCAGAATGCTGATGAGATCTACAAGCAGATGGTTACAGAATATGAGGCCCAAAACCCTGGGATTTCCGTCAAATTGACCGTTATTCCCTGGGCAGACTATTGGACAAAACTTCAGGTAGCCCTTCCTACAGGAACAGGCCCGGATATTTTCTGGCTTAACCATCCGAATGCTGTCTCGTACCTGCCAACTGGTCTGATAATGAACCTGGAAGACCAAGCAACAAAGATTAACTTTGACAACTTTAATGAAATTTACTACAAGCCTTTCATGGATAAGGGTGATCGCTATGGAGTTCCCATCTTCTTCGACTCTGTCATTTTGTACTACAACAAGGCAATGTTTGACAAAGCTGGCGTTCCCTATCCTGATGAAAGCTGGACTTGGGATGACTATACCAATGCTGCAAAGAAACTGACAATCAAGGATGGAAGCACAACCGTCCAGTATGGAACTATTGTTGACCCTAACATGCAAAGTGGAGCATCCAACTTCATTCTGCAGAATGGAGGCAAACTCTTTAGCGATGACAGAATGGAACTGCAGATTGATAATCCTAAAGCCAGAGAGACTGTACAGTACATGCTCGATATGATCTACAAGTATGGGTATGCTCCGAAGATTTCTGAAATGCGTGAAATTACCAAGATTACCATGTTCCAGGCAGGTATGGTGGCAATGGTTACCAACCATACAGGAATCCTTAAACAATTTGCTGAAATACTTGGTGATGACCTAGGAATTGCCCCACTACCCAAGCAAGAGCAGAGAGCCAGCATCTACCACAATCTTGGATATGTTGCTTCTGCTAAGACAAAGAACCCAGTTGAGGTAGTTGATTTCCTCACCTACCTAGCATCCGAACGACATTCTGAAATTCTTTCAAAAGTCTGGGCTCCCTGTTACACCGGTGGTGCAGAACTGTTCTTTGATGAATACAAATGGCTTGATATCGAATACATCATCGATACAGTGAATTATGGGTATCCCCTTCCTGTTTCTGGTAAAAATGCAGGTCCGGTATATACGTTGCTGAACAACGAGATGGACAAGGTATTTATGCAATCGACAGTCGGTAATAATTTGGCAACCATGCAAAAGGTTATCAACGCCGAGATAAACAAGTAAGATTAATCTAACGGCATTTTTCTGGTTACGCTCTTGTATAGAGCGTAACCCTCATATTCTGGAGGAATGCGATGGAACCAATTCGAATAGCCCTTTTGGGTGCAGGAAACAGAGGCCGGTATGTATATGCTGAGTATGCAAAACAGCGCCCCGATGAAATGAAAATAGTGGCGGTTGCAGAACCTGATGATGCAAAACGCTCTGCTATCGTAAAAGAACATGGCATTGAGCAAGACTATGCCTGTAAGGATTGGAAACAACTGTTTGAAAAGCCCCTCGCTCTCGATGGAGTCATTATTGCAACCCAGGATACGATGCACCGCGAGCCTATCCTTGCGGCAATGGAAAGACAATACCACATTCTCTGTGAAAAACCCATTGTCACTACAGAAGAGCATAGCCGTGAAATTGCCAAAAAAGCGGAAGGATATGACAAGATTTTTGTCATCGGACATGTTTTACGCTACTCCCCTTTCTTTACCAGGGTAAAAAACATCCTGGATTCAGGGGAGCTTGGAAAGCTCATAGGAATTGAACTGGATGAGAGTGTCGGACATATCCATCAGTCACACTCATTTGTCAGAGGACATTGGAGAAACAAGGAAGAATCCTCCCCCATGATCTTGGCAAAGAGTTGCCATGACATGGATATGCTCTGCTACCTTGCAGACTCGGGATGCGAGTCACTGAGCTCCTATGGTGATCTCTACCACTTCAAGAAAGAGAATGCACCCAAGGGAGCCCCCATGCGCTGCCTAGATGGATGTCCGGTAGAGAGCGAGTGTCCCTATGCAGCTCAGAAAATCTATTTGGGAAAGAAGACTGATTGGCCGGTTAATGTCATTACCACCGACCTTTCCATGGAAGGCAGGATCAAGGCTTTGCAGACCGGCCCTTGGGGCAGATGCGTCTACCATTGTGACAACAATGTAGTCGACCATCAGGTTGTACAGGCCCAGTTCCTCAATGGCGTGACTGCCAACTTCACGATGTCAGGCTTTACCATGGAAACCCATCGCACCTTGCGCCTGATGGGAACAAAAGCCGAACTGAAGGGCGATATGGAACAGGGCATCATTGAAATTGATGAGTTCTCCAGTCGCGAACACAAGACTATTCGCATCGAAACAAAAAGAGAAGGACACTCAGGCAGTGATGAGTTGTTTGTAGCAGATTTCATCAGACAGGTCAGAGAAAATGACCAAGTGGGAAGAACCTCCATCAATGCCTCACTGCAGAGCCATTTTATGGCCTTCGCTGCTGAGACTTCCAGGCTTGCAAACGGAGAGAAGATTGATATTGCATCATTCAGCAAATAACAGCTCTTTTGATGATTAGGAGAAACAGGATGACACAGGTAGCCGTACTAGGATGTGGGACAATGGGTCAGACCCATGCCCACGCTTATAAAAACATAGAAGATGTACATGTTGTAGCAGTCTGTGATATACGCAAGGAGAAAGGGATCCCCGTCTCCGAGCTTCTAGAAGCTGATTACTACAGCCAAGCTGAGGCCCTTTTTTCAAAGGCTTCCTTTGATGTGTTGGACATCTGTTTGCCAACCTATCTGCATAAGGAATATGCCCTGCTTGCAATGAAGCAAGGGAAACATGTCTTTTGTGAAAAACCCATTGCACTCTCCCTTGAAGATGCCAAGGAGATGATCGATTGTGCCAGACAGTACGACGTATACTTCTCCGTTGGACATGTCGTTCGTTTCTTTCCTCCCTACAGACAAGCCACATCCCTGATGGAAGCGGGAAAAATTGGTATCCCTAGACTTATCAGAACCTCCCGAAACCAGGCTTTTCCCCCTTGGAGTTGGGAACACTGGTACCAGAATACAGAAAAAAGTGGTGGCCCGGAAGTGGACCTGATGATTCATGATTTCGATTGGATCATCCACTATTTTGGTAAAGTCGAACGGGTCTATGCAAAGAATCTTGGAGAACATCTTCCAGACCAAAGGCACTGCTTGTGCATCCTACGTCTTGCCAATGGGGCAATGGCCCATGTGGAAGGATCTTGGGCCTTACCCAAGGGAAGTGAATTCCGTACTACCTATGAGATTGTAGGGACTGAAGGTCAGCTCTGTTACGATTCGACCCATGATGCACCCATCAAGACAGAGATTTCCAATGACCTGAGCCACCCCGTTCACCATGAAAATCCCATGTATGGGGGAATGAATCCATATGAAGCAGAACTGCGCGCCTTTTATGATACGGTGATTCATGGAAACCCCTTGCAGGTCACAGGAGAACAAGCCTTGGAAGCCTTGGAAGTTGCCTTGGCTGCAGTAGAGTCTGCTAGGACGGGAGAAAGTGTGACACTTGGGAGGGCTACCAAATGAAGAAGATGAGAATTGGCGTGCTAAGTTTTGAGCACATGCATGCCATGAGCTACACCAGAGAACTGTGCAAGAACCCCCAGGTACAATTGGTGGGAATAGCGGATGAGGATGAATACCGGGGGACCTCTATGGCGGCTAAGTATAATACGGTCTTCTACGAAAACTATCATACACTATTAGAACAGCACCTTGATGGAGTCATAGTATGTAGCAACAACAGCCTTCATGCAACGCTAAGCTGTGATGCAGCACGTGCAGGGGCCCATATTCTGGTAGAGAAACCCTTTGCAACAACTATAGAAGAAGCAATCGAGATGATTGAGACAGCAAAAAAACACAATGTTCGGATAATGAATGCTTTTCCCATGCGTTTCAATCCCAATGTTATCAGAGCAAAAGCCATTATTGATTCCGGACGGATTGGAGATGTCCTTTGCATAACAGGCATAAACCATGGAAAGATTCCTTCTGGTTGGTTTATCAACCCCTCCTTGGCTAGAGGTGGGGCTGTAATGGACCATACGGTTCATATCGCTGACTTGCTCAGATGGTTTACCGGCAGTGAATTTACCAATGTCTATTGCGAGAGCGGGGACCTGCTCCATAATCGAAACATAGACGATACCGGTCTCATAATGGTTGAATTGGAAAACGGAGTATTCGCTTCCATAGACTGTTCATGGGCCCATCATACCAATTATCCCATATGGGCACAGGTCGATATGGAAATCATAGGGACAAAAGGATCAGTCGAGCTCAAGGCTTTTTCCCAGGTTGTGCACCTAGATGACCAGACAAACAACAGATTTGAGGATATGAGTTGGAATGAAACCGGCGATGAGGGTCTGATCCGGGAGTTTGTGCAGGTCTGTCAAACAGGGAAAGAACCCTCTGTGACAGGAGAGGATGGACTTCGTTCGTTGGAAGTTGCCCTCTGCTCCTACAAGTCAACCCGATCACATGTGAAGGAATCCATCAGATAAGAGAGTGGGAAATACCCTACTCACTCACAAGCTTTATTACTAGGCAACCACCTGAAGGATCAGGTGGTTGCCTTCATATCCTGCATCAGCCTGATCTGGGTACTGTTCCGTATTGATTCCACAACCCATCCAACCGGTTGTCTTTCTCCACCTGTAATCGTGACTTGCTAATTTGAAAACAGACTTCTCTGACCGTATACAGAAGACTCAAGAATTCCTTGCATACAGCATCCGTGGTGCTTACGATCCGATCAACAGGCACTTTACCATGTCGCTTCTTTTCTTCGAAAAACTGATGTAATGTGCATTTATAATTACATTTAAAGGAATATTGTTTTTATAGGTACTAGTATAAATAGGAATCGTTGACAGCTTTACAGTAATGGGGAACATTAGACACAAGACCAAAGAAATTTCGGACATATGATTGTCATCATCGATCTTCGTTGCAAAGATGGCAAGAGTGTCCATCTGCAGGAGGGTAAAATATGAGAACAAAAGATTCCTTCACACCATGGGACATGCTGTATCCCTATAAGGGCACGATGTACCACGCAACGTGGCCTACCCTCAAGGAACTTTTTGAGATAACTGTCAAACGCTTTGGGCCGCGGGTCTGCTGGAAAGAGTTCGTACCAAATCCTGTTTCCTATACATATAGTGAAGCCTTGGTCATTGTGAAAGGAATCTCCTCTTGGCTCATTAGTTCTGGTATCAGAAAGGGCGACAAGGTCATTGTCAGCGGGAAGAACAGCGTTGCCTGGGGATTCGGATATTTTGCTGTCCTATTTGCAGGAGCCACCGTTGTCCCCTTGGACAATGCCTTAAGTGACGAGGACTTCATCAAACTATCAGAGTTCTCCGATTCTGTCGCGATGTTTGCTGACAGCAACAGACTCATGAAAGTTGCCTCAAAACTCCCTCTGAAGGCCGTTGCATGCCTTGAGGATAACGGACCGGTCGAATGGATTATGCGCAAGAAAGCGGAAAACATCGAGGCTGAACCATGCAATGAAGATGACATTGCACAAATAATCTTCACCTCAGGGACAACTGGCACTCCGAAGGGAGTCATGTTGTCCCATAAGAATCTAGTCTCGGACATCTTCCTCTCACAGGCAAACATGAATATTTTTGAGACGGACGTGTTCTATGCAATTCTGCCAATACACCATGCCTATACGCTTCTATCCGTACTTCTTGTAGCACTGGGCGTTGGTGCCTCCGTTGTCTTCGGCAAGAAACTTGTCGTATCACAAATACTCAAGGAACTGAAGGAAGGCGAGGTAACAATGTTCCTTGGCGTTCCAATACTCTTCAACAAAATGTATGCTGCTGTTGTCGATGGGCTGAAGAAAAAGGGGTTGCTTGTCTACGGATTAATACGGGGCCTCATGGGCATCTCAGGATGGCTCAAGAGAACGTTTGGGATCAATGTCGGAAAACATTGGTTTAAATTCCTGCTTAAGAAGCTCTCGCTCGATACCAACAGAATATGTATCTGCGGGGGTGGTCCACTCCCCGAATCGACGTTCAGAGGATTCAACGAACTTGGCATCGATTTCGTACAAGGATATGGACTTACCGAAACTTCCCCTATCACCCATCTCAATCCAATCTATGCGTTTATCGAATCCTCAGTAGGAAAGGCCGTTGCAAGTACCGAGTGCAAGATAGTGAATCCTGACGAAGACGGAAACGGCCTGATTTACATTCGTGGCCCCCAGGTAATGAAAGGATACTACAAGAACCCTGAAGCTACAGCTGAAGTGCTTGACCAGGATGGATGGCTCAATACAGGGGACATTGGACAAGTGGATGAGAACAACTACCTATACCTGAGTGGGAGGGCAAAGTCAGTTATCGTGAGCGACGGGGGAAAGAACGTTTTCCCAGAAGAGATTGAGGATAAGTTTCAGCTCTACTCAGAAATTGAGCAGCTTTGCGTAATTGGATACATCAAAAACAAGCAAAGTGCCGGTGAGCGTGTGAGGATTATCATACTTCCCACCGAGGAATTTGCCGAAGGCAAGACTTCCGAAGCGATTCAGGAGAGAATGGATCATATAGTCAGAGAGGTCAATGCCACCCTTCTTCCCTATAAGAGAATAGAGATGGTCACTGTGGTTGACGAACCTCTTTCAATGACCTCATCCAAGAAGGTCAGACGTTCTGAGGTTTCTAGGACATATGAAATTGCATAAGGGAGAAGAGACTGAGGAAACGTACATACATCCTACCAAAGAGGGCATGCTTATTGAGTCATGGAAGATTGCCGAGGTACTAGAGCACCGTTTTCATGGATGGGATTCCCGTCGTTACATCATTGCAATGCTTATCTATAGGTATCTTTCACAGGAAATGGAGCAGTTTACCGAGGGGCGAGCGCAACTGTTGTGCGATGAGTCAAAATATCGAACTATGGATGACGAGGAAGCAGAAGCTCTAACAGAAGAGGCCTCTTCCAGCATAGGATTCTTCATTCCTCCAAGCGGCCTATTCTGTAACGTATACAGGGACGCCCCGATAGATGGAAACCTTGGAAAGACCCTAGAATGGGTCTTTTCCGACATCGAAGAATCTTCGATCGGCTTCGCGAATGAGAGCGTCTTTAGAAATCAGTCGAGCCATCTTGACCTAGACGGATCAGGACTTGATCCTATTCCTAAAAAGAGGAAGAAGAAGCTTTACTGCCTGATGAAAGAAGTGTCAAATGTTTGTTCTGATGCCATATCTGATATGGCAAGTACCTTTGAATTTATTCTTGACCAGTATTCCAGGCCAATGGCTACTGGTGAAGGAATGTTCGAAGTACGGCTTGTTCCAGACCTACTAATACTCCTCGTTTGCAGAGGAAGAAAAGATTTGCAGTCGTTCTATGACCCCTACTGCGGCCCAGGTGTGTTGCTCTCACATGCACGCTCCAGACTTGCTTCCGAAGGCTGTCTGTACGGTCAGAGCGAAACCATAACAGAGTACAATCTGGCCCGCTCTTTCATGTTCCTCATACACCTCGATCCAACCCGTTTTTCACTGGCGTATGGTGACTCGCTCACTTCTTTCGATACCTTTGGGGGGTGTACGTTTGACATGATTGCCAGCATACTCCCCAAGAGAAAACGATGGGTTGGAGATGATGATCTATCCCTTGTGAAGGACAGACGTTTCAGTCCTGCCGGCGTTCTGGCTCCGAAGTCAAAAGCAGACTTGGCATACGTCATGCACTCAGTATCATGCCTCTCGGAATGTGGAACTGCAGCATTCGCTCTTTCTGAAGGAAGCCTGAGCAGGGAAAGGTCTGAGAAAGAGATACGAAGATGGCTTCTGGACAATAACCTTGTTGATGCCGTCATAAGAATTCCGACCGATGGACTTCAATTGTATAAAATGCATCGGTATGTGCTTGTTGTCCGAAAGGGAAGAAGTGAACGTACCATCCTCTTCATCAATGCGTCTTCCCAAAAAAGAAACAAAAGTTTTTGCTTCGTAATGGTCGGGGAAATATCCCATATATTCAACGAAAGAAAGGAAGTGCCAAACTATTCACGTCTTGTGGACAGAAGCGAGGTCCTCGCTAACGGATGTGATCTTACGCCTTTTCTCTATGTTGAGAGAAGTCACCCTTGTGGAGAGGAAATGGGGACGTCGCTTTCGAAAGCCCTTGAAGAAATTTCGACTGAGCTTGCATCATTGGCTTTTTCCTCTTCATCTCTTGAGTCGTTGGTGAGAAAGCTTGAGCTTGCACCTCTCCAACCTGTTGGTGCATTGGCAATTGTCAAAATGGGAAAAAATGCAAAGGCAAATGAGTTTATCGATGCCCCTGAAGGAATTGATTACGTCAGGATATCAGACCTTGCATGCAGATTCAGCGAAAACACATTCGTCAATCATTCAGCACTCAAAGTCTCACCGAATGCAGCCTCTACAAGGATTTTTGAAAGAAATACTGTTCTTATTCCCAAGAATGCCACCAGCATCAAATCAGGCAGACGGGGAATTCTGTCAAAAAGATCGGCTGTAGATGGAAACCTCTTGTGCCTTGTTCCACGAGGAGAGTTATTAGAGGAGTACCTTTTACATTCGTTCGGGTCTTGGACTCGTAGCGTGTGGCTCAAAAGAACTGACCGTAAGGAAATACTGAGGCTTTCCGATACCTTAGATGCCATGATCAAGGTTCCCTCTGCAACGATACAGAAGCAAGTCAACGAAACAATAGGTTCCCTTGAAAAATCCGAGCGCTTGATGAAAAAAAAGAGCTACCTGTTGAGAAGGCTCTTGGTTAAACGTTTGGAGGAGCTCATCGCGTCTACTTCTGATGAGCCTCGCGTACCTATTTCTGCTGTTGCAGAAGTCTTGAAGATCCCTGGATACAAGTACAACAAGTTTGTAAGGTACTCTGAGTCTGGAACGTGTATCGCCCTTAGAGGATGCAACGTGAAGAACGGGCGCCTTGACCTGTCAAGCTCCCAACGACTTGACGATAAGATCCTGTATGAGATCAGCTGCGCTCTTCTGCATAAAGGAGATATCCTGTTCACCTTTGTCGGAACTCCGGGTCATGTAGCTGTGGTAGATAGCGATGACCGCTACTATCTGGAGCCTGATGTGGCCCTGATCAAAGTTGATAAGACAAAGGTGCTTCCTGAATATCTTTGCTACTGGTACCAGAACAGCCCGGCATGCAGGATTGACATCGCAAGTGATGTTAAACCTATGGGCAGAAGGAGCATTCCCTTCGATCGTATACGGAAATTCAAGGTGAGCCTGCCCCCATTAGGACGGCAACAGGAAATCGTCGAAGAGCTCGAAACAGGATTCATAGCAAGGATTACTGAGGTGGAGAGAGCGATGTCAGAATCTCATAGAAGGCTTGAAATGGTCATTTCCAAGCTGACTCTGTGATTCATTCCTTAGTCCGTTAACGGACTAAGGAATGAAGAGGAAGTTGTGTTCCATGCAGTCACGCAATGGAGGAAGAAAAAACCCACATGCGATATTCTTTAGCATAGGCTCAAGAGCGATTAGGACAATGCACACTGCTTTCATATTCCGTTGAATCTACTACAGAGAATTTCAGTATCAAGCACAAACAAGGAGGGAACCCTCTGCTCTTAAGGCAACCACCCGAAGGCTCAGGTGGTTGCCCATTCTTATTGGATAAGGATATGCACTGGATGCTCGTTCTGTGAACAAACATCAGAACCTGCATCCTGCGACATGACACTTCACTCTATTCAAACATATTCATATCATATTTGGCTTGTATCGGATAGAGCTTTTTCACCCTCTCAATTACCTCTTGGGTAGCCTCCACCTTCTGCTCTTTGGTGTAGGTGATCACATTGTACGCTAGCCACAGATCATTGAGTGGGGCATCCCCCTCTCGTATATGACCGAGCTCCTTATCAAGGACCAAGGCCTTGATAAGGGCTGCATCACCTTGCATTGCTGCAAGTTGGGCTCTTGGGACACTGAGTTTCTCACTGGTTTCAATCCAGGATTGAGGAAGGGTATCAAAGATTGAGCGTGCTTGCTCAACCATCTTATTGTCTACGAGCAACTTGCAATACTCCTCCGCGATACAGGGGTCCAAAGTAAACCCTGGAAGCGTTGCAGCAAGGGCATACCACTGGAGAGAACCTGCTAAGCAGCCTCTCCTCCCTTCTAAAACTGCAAGGTTCCTTGCAGTCCATGCATTAGGCAACACAGCCATACACTCAAGCCAGAGAGTCAGGGCGCAGGAAACCTCTTCCAGTTCCAAGTGTATGATACCAAGGTAATGCTTGATTGTCGCCTCTTCTGTATCAGTCAGATCTGGATTCTGAAGAGCTAGGAGAAACCGTTCCTTCCATGCCTCCGAACAGATGGGAGGGGCAAGGGGGAGCCCTGTCAAATCCATCACAGGGAGCTTTCCCTCTTCAAGAAATATATGATAGGGCTTCTCCTCATCCCGTACAGAGATTTTGTCAAAGACAAATGCTCTAGGCAAAGAATACCCTTTCAGCTTCTTTTCCAAGAAACCCCATCCAGTTGAACGTTGGATGATTTCACCAGGCTCTATCTGACTTGCTAGGGAGAATCTCTCGTGCATCCTCTGAAGTGTTGTAGTGTCTATCTGTTTGGTAATCGCCCTCCCAGCTGCCTTGGAGGCGAGTGCATAGCTAGCGTCATGCACCTCCTGTGTGTTCACCGCCAAGGATCCAAAGGCCTGAGTCCAAGACAAGGAGGAATTTCCCTCAATGAAGTAGCCATGCAACTGGCTACAAGCCAGCCCACTCTGGATCTCCACATACTCAGAATTGCTGTCGGGGGCGAGGTAGCGTTGCCACCTCTTCCCTCCGGCATGGTTTCCCCAACAGAACATCTTCCTATACCCCAGCAAAGGAGTGGATACTTCATAAAGACCCGTCCCATCCCCCCCAAGGGCACACTCCCAAGGCATGCTTTCATTTTCACAGGTAAAGAAATACTCATTTGAGGCGTCAAATTGATTGGGATACGAAGCATCTATATTTTTAAATATATCCATATTGGGCATCTGCATATACCCAAAAAGCCGAGTCCCCTTAGTAGCAAAAGGGTCAAGATAGACAGCTTTGTCACTACTTGCAAGGACCCTCGTGTCGTCACTCATTTCGATGGCAGTGTTTGTCCAGTAGTACAGGGAAGTACGCTTATCCTCTAGATTATATACCCCTACATGGGCATACAGCTGTCTAGAATCCTTGGGAAGATGGAAATCAATATGCCACCAAAGGGCCTTACAGGGTTCAAAATCATACAGGCGTAGAAAGTCTTTACCCTCTGCATCCTTTTGTATGGAAACAAACAATTTGCTACTCGTTGTGAAGGCATGACCATACTGGCCGAAATTCCATTCGATACCCCCGGCAAACCATGCATCAAGGGTGGCCAGGTTGCCTACCTGGAGGCTTCTGTTACAGTGGAGCAATTCCTTGCTATTCTCTTTGTCGATCAGGCTGATGAGCCTTCCTCCGAGCGTATGAAGAAAGGTTGCCTTGAGGAACTCGTTCTCCATGACTATCGCTGGAATATCCTGCTCCTGACGATTCCTATCATACCGGTCTTGCATCCTATAGGGCAGCATTCGCCGTCCACAATCAAGGCCCATCAGGCTCTGGTACTTGAGGGGAACATCGGGTTTTACCCGAACAGGTACATCGTGGTCCCTTTCCCTAAAATAGGGTAGTGGATTCACCCCTTGGGGAAGGGCTGCAGTAGCATGGAAATACTCGAAAGAAATTGTACTCATGTGTGGCAAGCTCCTTGTATCATACATCTCGGTTCAGAATATCCCATTTGGCATCCATATCCTGCATCAGCTTGATCTGAGTCCTTGTACGGTCCAGATTATGGTTTTCTCGCTGAATGCTGTAATACTTGTCCCCATTGAGGAAGTCAGTCAGAAAGCGAACGGCCATAATCTGGGTAATGTTTCGTCCTGATTCCACAACCAACGACCTTTCCACATCGGTAAGGAACTCCGCCTTTGCAAGATAGCCTTGTATGAGTGCCTTATGCAGCTTCTCATCACAGCTAACCGTAGAGAGGTCGGTCGCATCCTCTTCGCCTGTTGTGGTGGCAGTGCGGATCATGTCCCCAGTGTCGAAGAGGATTGTCCCCGGCATTACCGTATCCAAATCAATGATACAGAGGGCTTCAGATCCATCAGCCTTGAACAGCACATTGTTTATCTTGGTATCATTATGGGTAACGCGAGTAGGAAGCTTTCCACTGGACATCCCTTCCCATAACAACAGCCCCCGTTCCTTGTTAGCCATCAGAAAATCCAATTCGGGGCCAACGTGTACAAGCCTGTTCTGGTGATTGAAGGCCATAGCCTCTTGGAGTTGCTTATAGCGAAAACCCATATCATGGAAATGAGGGATGGTCTCGTGCAGGGATTTCCCATCAAAGTCAGAAAGTTGCAGTTGGAAGTTGCCAATGGCTTCGCCAAGCAGATATGCCTGGCTTGCATCCCCGATAGTACTGAATGTCCGCACGTGATCAATGTAGTGATAGGTTCTCCAGTATCCGCCTTCCTCATCTATATGGACCAAGGAACCGTCACGGGTCTCCACCACACGAAGACATCTCTGGTCAATATCTTCATAGTTGCCCAGAAGTTTTGTATAAATATGCTCTGTGACAGCGTGTATGTTCTCCATGACTTCAAGAGGCTTCTTAAAGACATAGTTGTTGATCCTCTGGTGGGTGTACTTCCTAATATTCCCCTCATGGACAAACGTGGAGATGTACGTACTGTTGATGTGTCCCTCCCGGTTAGCCTTCACCTGGGTGAGAGACCCATCTATCTTGAATTGGGAAATTACGTTACGGAGTATTTTTTCATCTGATTGCATGGGTACCTCAGTGTGTTGATAGGTAAATAGTAGCTAATCTACTACCAGCCTTGAGAAGATAACAGAAAATGGAAGCATGGGGAAAGGTCAGGGGCAAAGACGTTTTGCCCCTAGGTAAGTCTTTTCGTATACAGATACCCTACCCTTTTATAGCGCCTGCTGTAACACCCTTGATAATCCTGTCAGAAAGGAAAATGTAGAGGATAAAGGTCGGCATAAATACAATGACAACCGAGGCAAACATACCGCCCCAGTCCCCTGTATAGCGCATCGCCTGGATCATGTTGAACAATCCGACTGCTACAGGTCTCACTTTGGTCTTGTTGGCGAAGATCAAGGACATGAAATATTCATTCCAGATGGTAATGAAGTTAAAGATTGTAACGGTTATTATTCCAGGCTGTACCAGGGGAAACATGATTCTCCAAAACGTACCCATTGGAGAACATCCGTCAATGGCTGCTGCCTCCTCATAGGTAGTGCTCAGACTCTTGAAGAACGAGAGCAAAAAGAAGGTAGTGAACGGTACATTCATAGCTATGTACAGGAAAATCAAGAGCCACCTGTTGTTTGTCAGGCGCAATCGGCTGACCACACTGAATAGTGGCATGACAATCATGATTGCTGGGATACCAAGAGCTGAAGCCAGGAGGTTCTGTACGGACACATTCCCTTTGAACTTGAAACGGCTTAATACATATGCAGCTGGGGAAGCAATCAGAATTATTGAGGTACAGGACACAACCGTATAGAACAAAGAGTTCATGAAGAATACAGAAACCTTCTGCGTACTCCAGGCTCTGGCATAGTTAGCAAAATGAAAGCCAGTCTCAAACCTAAACATATGGTCACTGAAAATTTCCTGACTGGAGGAAAAGGAGGCAAAAAATACCCATCCGATAAGGACGAAGGTGAAGAGCACCCAAAGACCTATCAGAATATAGGAAGGAATGAGCCTAATCTGGTTGAACCGATCAAGGGAATAGTTTTTTTTCTTAGCCATGATAGACCCTCCTATAGTTCCACATCATCATTCTTGACGATGAGATTCGTCAACGAGAATGCAATAATGACTATGATCATCATTATCACACCAATTGCTGCACCAGCGCCACTGTCCCGGACCGTTGCCGCACTGGAAGAGGAGCCGAATACAATTTCGTACATATAGTTCATGGGAGCGACTGTGGCGTAGGAAAGGTTGACGGGACTGAACAGCTGTCCCCATACAAAGAAGGCAACAGTAAACACAGTCCACATGACAATATTTGTCCTGAAACAGCCCCGTAAGAAGGGCAAGGTAATATGGAAGAAACGCTGGACAATATTTGCCCCTTCTATCTGGGCGGCTTCATGGTAGTCCTTGGGAATCTGCTCGATACTGGCCATGAAAATCAGCATATGATAGCCAACCATACCAAAGCAGTACGCTACTAGCATGGACCAAAACAGGTGCCCCGGTCCGGTCCATAGGGTTTCAGAAAGCTTGTCCAGCCCTATAGACTTACATATATTGTGTAACAGCCCATAGCTTGAGTTATAGACATAACTGATCCACATGGTTCCCATTGCAATGGCTGAAACAACATTTGGCAGATATATGACACTCCGTATGAATTTTACCTGCTTCATCCCATTGGTCAGGGAAACAGCAAAAAACAGGGAGACTGTCATTACCCCAATTCCGCCTACAAACCAAATATTGGCAATATTTATCATTGATTGTTTGAAAATTTCAGTACCGAATAGTTTTGTGTAGTTATCCAATCCTATGAAACGCCAGGTGGAGATCGGATCAGAGACCGACTCTACTGCGAAAAAGCTCATGATAGTTGTCCGTATTGAAGGGTACAGGAACACGAGGAGATAACAAATAAGGGCCGGAGCAAGAAAAACGATGATCATTACACGATTTTTTTTCATCTATGTACCTATACAGGCAGTAAGCCCTTACAGGTTTTCCTGTAAGGGCTTACCACAATTCTCTTATTTGTTCATTGCCGCATAGAATCCATCGGCATCAAGGGATCCAATGATCAGCTTAGCAAAGGCATCTTTGATCTTAGCGTTTACATCAGCAAGGTTTTCCATTCCAACAGCCCAAGTCATCCACTTGGTAGTATTGTCGATAACAACCTTGGCTTCTGCAGTCTGCTTAGGCCAGCTGCTGTCTTTACCCATTGGAACACCAAGACTCTCCTTGGCAAGGGTTGAGTCCCACTTACCGGTAGTCATGTATACGATGAACTGGAAAGCCTCATCGGCAACTTTGGAGTTGTTGTTGATACCAAAGCACTGTGCCCCATAGTTGTTAGCCTCGACACCAGCACCCTTGGGTCCCATTGCAGGATAGGCAAAAGCGCCCCAGTTGAAATTGGGAGCATTGCCGCTAATCTCATTAGGAAGCCAGGTCCCATTCAGATACATGGCAACTTTTCCAGCTGCAATCTCTTCTAGCTGTCCTGCAGGGTAGATGTTGGAAGCGGCTTTCTTGCTGATATAACCCTTTTTTGCAAAGTCAGACCATATCTTTCCAAATTCAAGCACTGAGGGATCGTTGAACTTGTTGCTATTTGCCATCTCCAAGGTTTTCTCTACGCCAGCAAGGCGGGAGAGGTTGTACCCGAAGAATGCTGCCATGTATGCGTCATCAACAGTAATGGGGGTAATGCCTGCTGCTACAAGTTTCGCACAAACTTCTTCAAACTCTACCCAGTTCTTAGGTGTCCTTGTGATTCCTGCCTTTTTGAACAGGTCACTATTGTACATGACAATAAAGGCAAAGGGCTGGTAGGGGATAACTTTCAGAGTTCCACCACCTTCCTGACGGGCTAGATCCATCAGAGCAGTACTTACCGAAGACTCAAAACTTTCCCCACCTGTGGTAGAATACTGTTTTTTGGCATAGTCTTCCAAAGGAAGAAGGTATTTGCCCCAGGTTGAATTGACGCGGGTAATATCTTCATCAAAGATATCGATAGTTTCACCCGAGTCCAATGCTGGCTGCAAGGTCTTTCGGATTTCGCGGCCATTGAACACAATGTCCACAACAATGCCCGTCTCTTCTTCAAATGCTTCAGCAGTAGATGCCAATACACGGCCCTGGGGTTCAGCTTCATTCCACATGGACCAGTAAGTGACGATTTTCTTATCGGACTTAGCTTCTGTAGCTCCACCTGCAAAAAGTGGGGAAACTAATACTGACAATACGATTAACACGATACCAAAAGTTCTTTTTCTCATAGGACGCTCCTTTTTTAGCAACTGTTTGCTAGTGACCACCAAACTTAGTATACCCTTGTTTCCAGATTCGTATTTGTCTAAAAATATATATTGTTTGTCATATTGCACATTGTACTGTATGCTTACCTTATGGATAAATATAGTAATGGATTTTTACTCACACCTATGAAGAAAGAGATTAACGTCAGTTATTTTGTTACCTTTCATTACTTTGAGTATCCACATATGTTTATTTTTGAAGGGGAACGGCATAACTTCTGGGAACTGCTCTATGTTGACAAGGGAGTGGTATTTTCCCGAACTGACACCGAGCATCACCAATTGCAACAGGGCCAGATAATTTTTCACAAACCCGGTGAATTTCACAGTGTAGAATGCAATGGGGTCATCTCCCCTTGTCTGGTTGTCATATCCTTTGTATGCAATTCTCCAGCTATGAAGTTCTTCGAGAACAAAGTACTTCCCATAACCAGCAAAACTAAAAGTCTGATGTCCTTCATCATCAATGAAGCTAAAAAGACCTATACAACAGACTTGTCCGACCCTTATTACAAACGATTGGATTTGGATGAAAACTGCCCTTTGGGGAGTCAGCAGTTGATAAAGAACTATTTTGAAGCATTCCTATTGGAATTATTGAGGCATAATTCCCAGAATGAGAAGAATAAGACCATACTCAGCACTAGCCAAATTAATGACCGGAGAATCCGCTTTGAGATGGCTAATACCTATTTACAGGGACATCTTTCCGAAAACCTGACACTCTCTGGTGTATGTGATCATTGCTCTATGAGCAAATCCCTAGCCCAACAGATATTCAAACTTGAAACCGGCAATAGTGTCATGCAGTGGTATACCCGTTTGCGAATAGAACAAGCAAAGCAACGTATCCGTGAAGGAAAAGGTAATATGACAACCATTGCAAACCAGTTAGGCTATAGCTCCATACACCATTTCTCCAAGCAGTTTTCAAAGGTCAGTGGAAAAAGCCCCACAGAGTATGCACAATCAATAACAAGCCTCCTGAATGTGGACAGGGAGTTGTTCTGAACTACTGAAACCCTAAGGCAGGGCATCATTGCTGTCCAGAGATTCCTCCTCACTTGAAGCACTGTCGTATACACTTCCTCTTACTTCAGTATGCAAACTCTCATCAACAAGATTGCCCAAGAGAAGTTTGGCCTGCAGAACCTCAGGCCGTACCAAAGGCTGATTATCCAAAGGATACTTGAGCATGATACTGAAACCACTGACCATGAGGGAATGCTGGTAGTCCTGCCCACAGGTTCGGGCAAGAGCGTCTGCTTCATGCTTCCCTCCTTGCTTGTCTCAGGCCTAACAGTAATAGTCTATCCTCTCCTCTCCTTGATGAACGACCAGGTCAAGAGATTTGAACAGAGCGGCATCCGTTGCGTCTGCATACGTGGAGGGCAGACCAAGGAACAGAGGAAAGCCATCTGGGAAAAACTTAAGGAAAAACAAACCACTGTAGTGGTTACCAATGCCGAGTGCATGCTCAATCCCCAGATCATTGCCAAGCTAAGCCTCTACCCGATCAGCCTTCTGGTGGTCGATGAAGCCCATACAGTGGTGCAGTGGGGAACAAGCTTCCGACCTTCCTATAAAAGCCTAGGAACCGTCTTAGCCTACCTATCCGTTCGTCAGATATTGGCTTTTACAGCCACATCGGATAAAGCCATTACAGACGAACTGCAGACAATGCTGTTTTTAGGCGTGAGACCACATAGCATCCGAGCAAGCGCCGACAGGCAGAACATCATCTACCATGTCCAGGACACCTTGTCTAAAGCCCATTCCCTAGCGATGTTGCTCAAGAGCCCAACATCTCGTCCTGCTGTTGTATTCTGTGCAACAAGAAAGGAGTGTGAGCTTGCCGCCAAGGATTTTTCAAACACCTTAGGGCATATCCCTGCCCGATATTATCATGCCGGATTAGGAACGTATTCAAGGGTTATACTTGAATCCTGGTTTGCTGCTACTGCTGAAGGGGTTCTTTTCTCTACAAATGCATTCGGAATGGGGGTCGATAAGAAAAACATCCGCACTGTCATCCATAGGACACTTCCCAAGGATGTTGCTTCGTTCTTGCAGGAAAGCGGTAGGGCTGGTAGGGATGGCAACATTGCACACTCCTTTGTCTTGGTAGGGGAGCAAGAGAAAAGAAAAGCAGCACATGAAGCCTCTTCATTCTCTGTTCTCTACAACATCTTTACCCAAAGACAAGTATGCTTACGATCAGCCCTGTTGCACCTGCTAGGAGAAACCCTGGAGGGCTGCAGTGGCTGTGATGTCTGTAACAACAATCTGTTCACAGAACCTGACGGTATGAGACAGATAGTGCGTACTGTGCAGTGCCGTCCCCTCTCGTATACCCCTGGGACGCTGGCAAAGCTCCTCTGTCAACAGGATAATCATGATAGTCGATCGGGTATCTTGTCCCAGTGGTCAGATCGGGAGCTGGTTGAGGCGATAAAGAGCTTGCTCGATCGGAATATCCTGGCTTTGTCCAAATACCCTAAGAGACGATTGTATGCAAGATCCATGCACAAGAAGCATCCTTCAGTTGGGAGAAAACAAACTAAGCAATTTCCATTGAAAGATACAAAGGAAGTATGAATATTTGACTGCCACTATAAGCATTTATCCTATGGTACATTAGAGAAAAAGCTCTGCTAGCGTGGGCAGCACGACCTTTGGCTCTGCCTCTGATCCCCCTATCAGAAGGAGTAGCTCCTTCGTTGCTCTCTTGTAGATCTCACCACTTTGGATATCCACACTTGCCAAAGGCCCACTGAAGAGCCTGTAGAAGGGGGAACCATCATACCCGATGCTAGGAAGGGCACTCCTGCTCTTGAGCAACAATTCAAACAAGGTCAGGTCATTGACTGCCGCTATGCTGTCAATGACTCCATCCTGTGTCATTGTTGCCACCATTCCAAGGATATCAAGGATTGCCTCAGGCTTGCCTATATGGGTTTCCAGTATATGGGTATCAGGAAATAGGGAAAGGAACCCCTGGAGCCGCTGTTGGTGGGGAACCACACTCTCTAGGTAGCCGGTGATATACAGGGGGCTCGTACAGAGCTGTCTCTTGAGAAATTGTGCCTGGAGAACTCCCCCATAATAATTGTCGGTCACCACCACAGAAGCGGCAGCTTCTTTACTGAGGTGATGCGACAGTACGTAGGGTACTGTCAGATCTCTAAAAAGGGAGACTTCCTCCTCTGTATCGACATCATAGGCAAGGATTCCATCACAGTGACGCCCAAGTGTCTGCAATTCCATTTTTGTTCGTATCTTGTAAAACATCAGCTGCCAAGAGGTGTCCTTGATGGCCTCCTGCACTCCCCTGATGCTTCGACCAAAGAACCAGTCAAAGCTTTCAAGATTCCCCCAATAGTAGGGTCTGCCCACTTTCTCCAGCTCTACAAAGGCAATGACTCCAGTCCCCCTACGTCTTAGCATTCCAGCTGTCTTGTTTGGGGTGTATCCAAGCTCTTGGGATGCATGCAGCACAGCCTCGCGTAAGGGTGGAGACACTGCTTCCGGACTGTTGAAGACTCTGGAAACTGTAGCGCTGCTGACCTTTGCCATCTTAGCCACCTGGTCTCGTGTTATCTGCATAAGGGCCTCCCAAAGAATTGACATGTACTAGTGGTTCCAGTATTGTACACGTGTACATTTAACAAAGCAAGATTATGGCAATCATTATCCAACCCATTCCCAAGAGGGAATAGAAAAGTTTGTCCTACCTAGGGCCAAGAAAGCTGTGGTAGTATGACCTGATAGGAAGCATGTCAAAAGGAGAGCAGGATGGCTACAATAGAGATGATTAGAGAGGGGCTGTTGCATGAGGCATATCCACACCTCTATGCAGGAGGCTACGACCAGAGTGATATGGACGCTCGTTACATCTCCCTGTTGAAGAGTCATACTGAGTTATTCAAGACACAGGAGGCAAAGCTTTTCTCCACTGCAGGACGCAGTGAACTGGGGGGTAACCATACTGACCACAACCTGGGCAAGGTGCTTGCGGCAACCATCAACCTCGATACCATTGCTGCAGTATCAGAAAGAGATGATAATCGTGTGTTGCTTATCAGCGAGGGCTATCCTCCTGTTGAGGTGGACCTCACATCGCTAGAGATGGTAGAAGCCGAAAAGAATACCACCGAAGCCCTGCTTCGGGGCATAGCCTTTTCCTTCAAGCAAAAAGGCATCGCCATCGGAGGCTGGCAGGCCAATACGACGAGCCGTGTCCTCAAGGGATCAGGACTCTCCTCCTCTGCCGCCATTGAAATATTATGTGCCACCATCTTCAACCACCTGTTCAACGAGGACAGGCTATCCCCTATCGAGTTGGCCATCATCGGACAGTTCAGCGAGAACCAATACTTTGGCAAACCATCGGGCCTTATGGACCAGGTAGCCTGTGCCAACGGTGGAATTGTCAGCATAGACTTCAAGGATGCAAAAGATCCTGTTGTCACTCCTGTCCCCTTCTCCTTTGAACAACATGGCTACCACTTGGTCATTGTTGACACAGGGGGCAACCATGCAGACCTCACCCCAGAGTATGCCTCCGTACCCAAGGAGATGCGCCAGGTTGCGCGTTACTTCAATAAGCAGAACCTTCGTGAAGTGGAGACTGAAACCTTTGTCGCCGCTTTGCCCCAATTGCGAAAAACCCTACATAATGACCGAGCCCTCTTGCGCGCCATTCACTTCTTTGGCGAGAATGAGCGGGTCTCGGACATGCTCTCAGCCCTTGAGAGAGAGGATATGCAAACCTATCTGCTTAAAGTCCGCTCTAGTGGAGAAAGCTCCTTCTGCTTCTTGCAGAACCTCTACCCTTCCACCAATCCCCAGGAACAGGGCCTCAGCCTCGGTATTGCCATGACAAAGGAGGTACTTGGTGACAGTGCGACAGTACGTGTCCATGGAGGTGGGTTTGCAGGAACAATCCAGGCATATGTGCCTACCGATAAGCTTACCGTATTTTCTACCTATCTTGAATCTGTCTTCGGGAAAGGAGCTGTTACAGTGATCGCAGTGAGGGAGAGGGAGAGCTGTTGCATTGCTGACTGACACCAAAAAAATACTTATGGTACTACAATCAAGAGCCACCTTGGAAATAGGGTGGCTCTTGATTGTATTTTCCCTTGCATAAGGGAATTTCTGCAGTACAATTGGGCGTAGGAGATATGTATGCTACTAAACGACAACATACTCAGGCAGTTCAGGGCCTCCTCTGCCTTGGAAACCATTGATGAGATTCATCTGGGGCTAGGCTACACCGCGCTGACCCTTACCAATGGGAGCTGTGGACTCTGCTATACACCCAAAGAAAAAAGTGGGTCCTGTACTGTATTCAAAGAAAGCACAGAATTTGAAGGTAGCCCTGCCATCCAACTGTTGGAAAGGATTCATGACGAGAATCCTCTGGTCCGCTGCCTGGCCATCGCCCTAGCAAATGCCCTTAACCATAGCTATGCCATGGGCTTGGACACTGATGACGGCGACGTCGTGGATGACCTGAAACTGAAGAAGGGCAGCAAAGTTGCCATGGTAGGGTACTTCGGTCCCATAATCACCCAGTTGGAAAAGCAGGGTATCGAGGTTCGTTCCTACGATATCGGAAAAGAAATAGGTGAAGAAAAAAGCTTCTACAGCTGGGCAAGAGCGGAAGCAGACGGCCTCATCCTGACAGCAACGAGCCTCATAACCAACAGTACTGAAGAGATTTTTGAGAAGCTGGGCACCACAAGCCTGCCTTCAATCTTGATGGGACCATCTACGATCGCGTCCCCTAATCTTTACGACCATCTGGGCATACTATACTGTGCGGCAACAGTGACAACTGATGTACCGGGTATTCTCAAGGATATTCGCAACGGAAGGGGGACTCCCTACCTCCACCGACACTCCAGGAAGGTGAAGCTGAAGCTACTTTGAGTATGACGGACACTCAGTCACATCAGCGGTACTTGTATCGAAGGGTAACCACAGTTCTGATTTTTTTGTATAGTGATGCTTGGGAGCAAATGAAAGGACAGTCTTATGCTTACACGCAATCGTTTATCACGTATTCTTGTCATCGTTGGTAGCATCTCTATGCTGATAGGCTCTTTGGACCCTCTGGAGGGGTCGGTTATCATTCTGGCCGGGAGCGCTCTTGTTGTATGGGGGACATACCTTGCCAAATGTCAACACCGTATTCTCGTGTACTGGATTTGGGTCTTCATTCTGCTTGCATTGGGTTTTGCCATGATGTGGATGCTTTCAGCATTCGGGGGGATCGGAGGCTCTACAGGGCGCCCGATGTGGTGGGGGCTTATCGTCCTGCCCTATCCTGTTGGCTGGATCATGGGCATGACAAGCCTCATCGTCAGGTTGGTCAGATTCATCAGGACAAGGAAGCTCTCCGCACACTAGGCTTACCCAGCAATCCCAAGAGCCTTGTCAGTCGGCAAAAAGCTCCCTATAGTCGCACCCTACACTGGTATACTCGCTTTTCTTGGCAAGCAGGGAAGCTAGGCCCTCAGGGACAGGGACAGAGCTTCCTATCAAGGGCTCCACCACTGCCTCAAACTTGGCAGGGTGGGCGGTAGAGACCACAATGGTATCATCCTGGAGGGGAAGGTCCCTACGCACTCTCTCAGCAGTTGCAGTATGAGGACAGATTACATAGCCCGTCTCCTCGTAGACCTCCCTGATGGTTTCTCTGATGGCATCATCGGAAACAGAGGTGGCGCTGACCATCTTACGGAAGGTCTCGATATCATCATAGAGGTTGAAGAGCCTTTCCATGTTGCTAGGTGCGCCCACATCCATGGCGTTGGCCAGAGTGGCGATGCTCTGCCTTGGCTTGTACTCTCCCTCCTTGAGGTAGTCGGGGATGGTCTTGTTCGCATTGACTGCTAAGGTGATCCTCTCGATAGGGGCCCCCATGCTAAAGGCCCAGTAGGCACCACAGCTGTTGCCCACATTCCCGCTGGGAATGATGAAGGTCGGCTTGGTATCATAGGCTCCCTGGTACAGGTAGGACGCGTAGACATAGTAGACACTCTGGGGAAGCAACCGCCCCAAGTTAATGCTGTTGGCACTGCTGAGACCCCACTCTTTGGAGAGCTTGGTGTCCATGAAGGCATCCTTGACCATCTTCTGGCAGTCATCAAAGGTTCCGTCAACCTCATAGGCCTTGATGTTACCACCCCAGCAGGTCAGCTGCTGTTGCTGGCGCTTGCTAACCCTACCCTTGGGGAAGAGCACCTTCACCTCGATGCCCTTGCGACCAGCAAAGGCCGAGGCAACAGCCCCTCCTGTGTCGCCGCTGGTGGCGACCAGGATAGTGAGTTTCCTTGGTTGCTTCTCCAAGAGCTTCTCCATTGCGGAGGCTAGAAAGCGTGCACCAAAGTCCTTGAATGCAGCAGTTGGCCCATGGAAGAGCTCCAGGACCATCTGTTTATCGTGAAGCTTTACCAGAGGCACGGGAAAGTTGAAGGCATCGATGCAGATTTCTGCCAGGTCATTCTTGAGTATATCGTCTTCGAAAAAAGGGGTGAGTATCTCAAAGGCGAGTTCAGGGTAGGAGGATATCTCATGGATGTTTATGAGTCCTAGCGAGGGGAAGAACTCGGGGACATAGAGCCCTCCATCGGGGGCGAGCCCCTGCAGTATCGCTTCGCTGGCTGTGACCTGCTCTGATGCGTTCCGTGTTGAGACAAACTTCATGAAAACCTCCTAAATTCTGGCACCGAGGTAGGCTGCCAGTCGCAAGATATCAGAGAATACTCCACCTGCAGTTACTGCCCGCCCCGCCCCCGGGCCCTTGATAACCAAGGGTTGACTCAAATAGCGGTCAGTGGTGAAGCAGATGACGTTGTCAGTTCCTGTAGCCTGGGCAAATGCATGGGTCAGGGGGAAACTAAGCAGTGAGGCACTACAGTTGCCATCCTTGTCCACGATGCCCACATACCGAAGCTTCTCACCCTTTGCCTGGGCTTGGGTGTACAATTCCTTGATAGGAGCATCCATATCCTCAAGCCTTTCGAGGAATTCTGGTAAGCTCAGGCCTTGCAGATGTTCAGGAACCAAGCTCTGGATGGGGATGTCCTTTACCTCAACCTTGTAGCCAAGCTCTCTTGCAAGGATGACGCTCTTACGACCGACATCCATACCAGAGAGGTCATCACGGGGGTCAGGTTCAGTATAGCCCATCTCCTTGGCCTCCCGTACCAATGTGCTGAAAGGCACTGATCCATCATACTGGTTGAAGAGCCAGGCAAGGGTGCCACTTACTATACCTTCAATGCGATGGATCCTATCTCCTGTCTGCACAAGGTCCTTCAGGGTGCAGATGACAGGCAAGCCGGCCCCTACTGTAGTCTCGTACAGGAAGCGCCTGCCTGTGCGCAGACACGTCTCAAACAGGGACTGGTAATACGGATAAGGCTCTGTTCCTGCTTTCTTGTTCGGGGTAATGACATGAATCCCCCCTTCAAGCCAGGTGACATACTCCTGTGCGAGAGCACGGCTGGTGGTGCAGTCGACGATGAGGGAATGAGGGAAGTAGGTCGCCCCAATATGTTTGGCGAACTTCTTGATGTCCAAGGGTTCTGCCTCAGTTGCTAGCTGTTCTCTCCAGGTGGCAAGGTCAATGCCATCCTGATGGAGGACCATGGTCTTTGAATTTGCTATCCCACGAATATGGATATCGAGGCCAAACTGTTCCTTCAGCCTGAGTGTTTCACTGGCTATCTGGTCAAGTAGGGTCCCCCCGATATTGCCGGGTCCGAAAATTCCAACAGAGAGGGCTTGCTTGGAGAGGAAGAAGCGAGCATGCAAGGCTCGCAAAGCCTTCTTGGAGTCTTTTGCCTTGATAACTGCACTGATATTGGTTTCACTGGAACCCTGGGCAATGGCTATGACATTTACTCCCGCCTTGCCTAGGGAAGAGAAAAATTTCCCGGCGACCCCTGCTTGGCCGGTCATCTGCGCACCAACTGCTGCAAGGATGACACACTCGCCTTCCGCCTCGATGCTGTTGATCAGACGGTCGTGCAACTCGTGTGCAAAGGCCTCCCTTGCGGTAAGGCAGGCAAGGTCCTTCTGGGACTCGGGCACTGCAAAACAGATAGAGTACTCGCTCGATGCCTGGCTGATGAGAATAACTGAGATGGAAGCCTTTCGCATGGCGCTGAAAAGTCGCCCTGCTATGCCTATTACCCCACTCATACCAGCCCCTTCGACGTTGATGAGGGCCACATCACTAATGGTGCTGAACCCTTTCACTCTATTGGGTGAACCGTTGAGGCCTTGTCTTGAGATGACACTACCCTCTGCTGTGATATCACCCCACCACTTCAGCTGCACGTCTATGGAGGCATTCATTGCAGGCAGGAGCGCCTGGGGATGGACGATAGGGGCACCAAAGAAAGAAAGCTCGGTGGCTTCAGAGTAGGAAAGAGAGGGTATGACCAGTGATGAAGGGACCTCTGTTATATCAGCGTTTCTGAGTAGGGAAATTGTATTCCAGAAGGTGACTCCGCATGAACCGAGCTGGGACCCAAGCAAGGCGGCAGCATATTCGCTGACACCCTCATGAGGGTCACTCTTCTCAGCCTGTGGCAATTTCCCATATATAAAGAGGGATTGGGCTTTGATCTCTGTCATCTGCATGGCCGCGGGGAAGTCAAGCAGGTCCGAGGTAATGCCGGAGGAAGCAAAAAAATGGCAACAGATGTCAGCGACCCACGAGCCAAGCACCTTGTCGATATACTGTTGGGAACCGAGGGAGATGTCCTCAACAAGCCATACGGCACGCAACAGGTCTTCCATCTCAGAAAAACCCTGTTTTATGCGTTGGAGCACCTTCTCTCCTGCAAGGGGAGAGAGCAGGTTCTCAATGAGATCTGTCCAGAGAGAGAAGGTCCTTTCCAGTTCAGACCAGAGTCTCTCGTCATGACCCTGGGCGTGGACTAGAAGGGTCCCCAAAGCCAAGGAAGGATCTCTCAAGGGAGCGATGACAAAAACCTGATGGCTTTCTTTCTGTGTCCTAAAAATCCTGACAAGCTTTTCACAACCACGTGCTGAGACCAAATTTGAGCCTTCAACAGCATGTATTCTGATAGTATTCACCAAAAGAGCCCTCCCATAGCATGTACCTTATCGGAGAAGCGTAAAAAAAACTACTGTCCTTGGCATTGCCCAGAAGCGTTTATGCTCTTCTCCCCCGTCCTAATTTTCTGAACCAGAGAATGAAAGGTATCAATACCCCAGGACAAGCCCTGGAAAGAGGAGGCGTTGCCTCTTTTTCCGCCCCAAGGGGCTCACGTATCTCACCTTGCTTTCCCGGCACTCGCTCGGTAATGGAAGCATGGTAATGCTTCCGCTACTCTCGCTTCGTTGGGGAATCATTGTAGCAGGTACGAAAAAAGAGCCCCTCAGGGCTCTTCATTTTCGAGTAACGTACACTTACAGTTATACGATTTTCTCGACCTTTCCGCTCCTAAGGCAACGAGTACAGATCTTGATAGTACGAGGCGTACCCTTGATCAAAGTCTTGACTGTCACAAGATTGGGGCGGAATGTGCGTTTTGTGGTTACGCCAATGTGTTGGCCTACGCCGCCTTTCTTCTTGGCCTGACCTTTTCTTGGAACACTATTTCCTGCAATCGTTCCTTTTCCGCAAATCTCACATCTACGAGCCATAGCAATATCCACCTTATCCAAATAAATTCATTCGTTGGCCGAAATGAGGCCTGTTAAAGTCAAGGCTACCCTTGCACGGGCAACGGCTTACCCGTGAGCATAATTGCAAGGTTATTGCGATTAGGACTTCAACCTTAGCCAAATTACCAGATAATGACTTTTGTGTAAAGACAAAGGACCCATCTTTTATTACTTTTCGGCCTTGAAGAGGCTCAAGTTTGTCAGTATGCTCTAAATATGTCAACCTATTATGCACTGTTGCTTCCCCAACATATGAGGCTCAAGATCCAAGAGGTCCGTAGGGCCCTCTTCTTTGCAAGTGGGGATAGCTCTTTCAGAGCCCAAGAAAGTTGGATCCTGCTGGGAAAGACAGAGGACACCACCCTCTCCAAACAAGTGACCTGCCCCCCTATGCCCCTAACAGTACAGGGGACAACCGTATACTCTGAAAACACTCTTTTCTTTCCTGTAGAACAACATGAACTAGATAAAATCAGGGGTGAACTAGGGGTAAGCCATCCTTACAGCGGCATCTATCTGGGAAAGGTGAAGATGGAAGCTGCAGTGCAGCTACCTCCCCTCACAAACCTTCGCCTCGCCCTTGTAGAGATACAGAAGCGAGGTGATATCACCCTTTGGAGGACGCTTGCAGAAAAGCGGCTGCAGAAGGACAAAGCTCTCTGAGCTGACACTCCTCACAGAGAGGCTTCTTGGCATGGCAGACAGTCCTGCCAAACATGTTTGCAGTCATTGAAAACCTGTAGTGCTTAGTCTCTTCAAGAAGAAGAGCAACTTGCTTCTCAATCTTTTTAGGATCCTTGGAATCGACGAGCCCCAGACGCTGGATAACCCTACCAAAATGGGTATCCACAATGATGGCAGGCTTGCCATAGATATCTCCAAGCACACAGCTCGCTGTCTTGCGCCCTACTCCAGGAAGCTTGACCAGCTCCTCCATCGTGGAGGGAATTTCCTTATCTACCAAGGCCTGGGCACAGGCCTTGATATTCTTGGCCTTCATTCGGTAGAAACCGGTTGGGAAGATAATCTCCTCCACCTCTTTCAGGGAAGAAGAGGCAAGAGCCTCAACGGTGGGGAAGCGTTCAAACAGTGGTCCTGTCACTATGTTGACGATCCTATCAGTAGTCTGGGCTGAGAGGATGACACTTATCATAAATCTGAAAGGGTCGCGTTGTTCCAAGAATTGGATATGAGAAGGAAGCAGTTCGTCCAGTATCGCATAGACCATTTCTGCCTTTTGTTGTAATTTTGTCATTGTTTCATACTACCCCTTGACGCTCCCAAGCTCAAGTGCGTATACTCACCTTGATTTCGGAGCGTTGCCTAGTGGCTAAGGCGCCTGCTTTGGGAGCAGGAAATCGAAGGTTCAAGTCCTTTCGCTCCGATAATGTACACTCTTCACCAGAAGATCCAAGAAATGGCAATGTGTTTGGGAAACAAACAGATTGCCATTTTTTTTGGCCCGGATCAGAATTTTGTGGGATTTATAATGTTGGTAGGGGATCCTGCTGGCTTCCATAATCTTCCAGAAGGATAGGGGTATATAGGGGAATTCCTGGCAAGACCCCTAAGATTTAGAGGCGGACGTAGAATCTCTCGATGTGTTGCCTCCCATGAACAGGGTGAGCATCTGGCTTGAGGAAAAGCAAGCCTTATTCTATCGCCCGGAGAGAGAACTTCTCCCAACTTATTCAATCCAGCCTACGTCACATCAGGTTCAGGAATAGCTTGGCGTCTCTTGTCACGACACGACTTCGTCCAAACAGGCAAAAAGCTCAAAACCCAACCAGAAGGCTCAAAAGGCAATCCATTCCTGTCATACGTGTCATTCTCGTTAACTTATACGCTTACTTATACCATGTGTAACTATGTGATATGTTATAAGTTTATCTAAACTTCTTCTAACATGTGACATTTTCTATCTTTTTATTTTATAACGATTTAGATGCTTTTTCCCTTGACTTCTTCTAACATATACCACATTATATATATGTAAGAAGAACAAACAAGGAGAGCAGAGATGAAGAAGTTAGCAAAAACCTTAGCAATAACCCTGCTTCTGGTGATAGCCGCCACTTCCTTGTTTGCTGCAAACGCTAACGAGACTGCCGTGCTGAGGCTGACAGCCTATATTCCTGAGAAGACGACCTTCCAGACTTTTGATAATGAGTTTGTCGTAGACTCCAATGCCTACAACTTTACGTACTCAGTACAGCAATGGGCCAATACAAAGATGCTGTTCATAGTGGCAAACTAAATGAGAATGATATAAGCGGGTCCGGACAGGCAAGCTTGCAATATGATGGGTCAGTGAATTTGGGAAAAATCACTGGCTCCTACTTTTTATTATTCCACCAGTATGCTTTTTATTGTTCTACCTAAGCATATCCATTGCCATCTCATCCCTACCCATGCTGACCCCAATGATATTCATTCTCTGTGTGGTTGGATCCTATGCGATTAACACAAGCTTCTCCGATAAAGGTATAAGACTCTTCTTGGGTATTTCCTGTAGAATTTAGATTCCTCTGTATCCCCTGCTGTACCGGGACGTATCCTAAGGCCTATGCCTCAAGCAATCTTCAGACAAGCCCTGTTGATGCGTAAAGGTAGGTATCCCATATTCTTGGAAGACATCAGAAATCCATATAAAAGTTTTGAACAAGACATGTATAAAGAGAGAAGACGACCCGTTGGGTCGTCTTCCTATATATGTATCAGACTACGTCTTGCCTGTTATGCAACTCTTGATTGAAAAAGCAACCTGGCCATAAAGCGCCCGAGTGCCTTACCGAAATTTGCGTCATAGCTGAGAACAGCTTCATAGACGTTCACTTCCCTGCCCTTCTCAATGCTGAGGTAGTAGAGGTGGTCACATATTTCAAAGAACACGTCGGCCCTTCTTCTTCCAGGGAAGCTCATCTGCGTAGTCCAATTCTCCATGACCTGGCTGATAGGCTGGTAGTAATTACTCATCCAGGAGAAGGTTGCCTCATCCCAGGTGATGTTGCTCTTCAAGTTCTTTCCCAGAAAATATCGATGCCCTTCAATATGTGATGCTAGTCTATTATAATCTGTTCCAAGGAACATGTCTGTGTCCTTAATCAAAAATTCAATGCTTTCTTTTTTGTTTTCTTCGTTGTTATTCATAGTAAAACTCCTTTTCACGTTCTTTATTTTATATGTCAATTATACCAAGTTAATCAGGCTTATACAAGCACACAAGACCGTATACTATTGCATTGTTCCGTTGTGTTTTTGTATTTTTCAGTCTTTTTGTTCCATATTTTCAGGATTTGTATGGTATTTAACCAGCTTTGGCTGATGAAAAAGCCATCTCCTCTAGAATGTGAAGAGAGGGTAAAAAAACACTTGAACAGGAGATGAAACACCATTACTTAGTGAAAAGGGTGCCTACAGCATCCCAGTCAACAACATTCCAGAAAGCCTTTACATAGTCACCTCTGAGGTTCTTATACTTCAGATACTATGCATGCTCCCACACATCGATGCCAAGAATTGAGGTAACACCCTTAGTATCCATCAAGGGGTTATCATGGTTCGGATAGGAAGAGACTGTGAGCTTTCCATCTGTATCGACAGAGAGGAAAGCCCATCCTTAGCCAAAGCGAGACAAAGCTGCCTTGCCCATTGCATCCTTGAGAGAATGAAAGGTATCAATACCCCAGGGCAAGCCCTGGAAAGAGGAGGCGTTGCCTCCTTTTCCGAGCCAAGGGGCTCACGTATCTCACCTTGCTTTCCCGGCACTCGCTCGGTAATGCAACCATGGTAATGCTTGTGCTACTCTCGCTTCGTTGGGGAATGAAACCTCCAAGTTCTATATTTCCTAGTTATTCACTAGGTATGAATAACTATACTCATAACCCTTTACCTGACAAGCCTTACAAATGGACTTTACTCAATTATATTGCTAACAATTTAAAATATAACACCTTACTACGTACAAAATTCCTGTAGCATCTTTACCTTTTCCCTGATTTGGGGTACTGTTTCACCGTTACAACACGCGCCAATAGCTCAGTTGGATAGAGCAACTGCCTTCTAAGCAGTAGGTCGTAGGTCCGATTCCTACTTGGCGTAGTAAAAACCACCGTAAAACTCTTGTAGAGTTTTACGGTGGTTTTCTTTTTATGAGCCAGCAGATCACTCTTGACTCACTGAACCCTGACGCTTCCCTAATATCCATTCTCTGATATTTTATTTGGTGACTTCATGGTCATACACTAGCAGTGGTGTGTACCTGAGGTAAGTGGATACCCAGTCTTTTGGATTTGCCTAGCCTGTGGATTTCTTCAACTATCAAAGCCTTTATTAGACCTGCTCTCATAATTTCTGCAATCAAGTATCTTTTAGTTCCCTTTGTGGCAACAGGAACAGCCTTTTTACTGGGATTTGGAAAGATTGACAATGGGCTCCCATTGAAGGTGATCCTTATTCTTTCTTCGATGCCAGTAGGATGTACCGCGTTGGTCCCTCCCTCAATCTATGACTTGGATATAGACCTTGCAAATGCAGGATGGATAGTGACGACGGCACTCCTTGTGATAGTCATCCCCCTACAAATGCTCATTGTCACCTTTTATGTAAACAGTGAAGCGATTGTACATTCAGGACAGGTTCTTAGACTTGCCCTGTACCACGTGTGTTCTATTGATCTGAAAGACGCATCCCAAAGAGTTAGGATAGAAGGAAGGCCCAAGCCTCTGTCTCATTTCCTTACTACGGACTACAGTCCCAAACCAAGGGATTGGCTCAGGACTGTAGTAGTTTGGGAACACACACTCTTAGCTACATCAGGTCTCTATAAATTCCTGCATGGAAAGCCGCCCCACAATGATTGCAGTCCTTTCTGAGAATCTCAGCTAGAGTTTTCTCAACCAGGTTGCAATCGCCTAGCCCGATATTCCCCAGAGCGATCAGGTATTCACAGTGAATCCGATTTCTAGGAGTCAAGTCCACATCGAATAACTGCAGTTCAGGCAGAGAGACAGCAAAGTAATCAATGGTGATCTTGTCGAAGTAGTGCTTTTCACCATAGTCCACCAATTTGTGAAACCTAGCCAATGATGCATCGATTCTTCCCAGCTTTCTCAAGGCAAGGCCTTCATATAAGATCATATCTGCCATCTGATCATTGTAATACATACTCTTTACGCCCCAAGGGGCGGGGAATGCCCCCCCTCTCTTTACGAACCCATTCCCTGTAATGCCAGGTATGATAAATATAGCTGTGGTCTATGCATTGTTTTACCCATAGTATGCACACTATTTACTTATAGGTAATTTATTTACTAATTATTATCGGTAGAGAGTCCGTTAACAAAACCCTTGACAGTACCCGTTAAATATTCGATAGTCGCAAGTATGTCGTGAAGGCCCAGAGGATAGACTTCTCTGGAATATTTATGCCTGAAACGAGTGGAGGGAATGGAAAAGATTGAAAGGTGTTGAAATTGCAGTCGAACAGGTCTCCAGAGCTTATGGAACATTCAAGGCACTCGATGATGTGAGTGTTACAATACAGAAAGGTGAGTTCTTCTCCCTTTTGGGACCATCAGGATGTGGCAAGACCACACTGCTAAGGATTATCGCAGGGTTTGACTACCCCGATACGGGAACTGTAGAGTTCGATGGCAAAGACATCCTTCCCTTGCCTCCTGACAAGCGGCAATCAAACACTGTCTTCCAGACCTATGCCCTCTTTCCCCATCTTACAGTCTATGAAAATGTAGCGTTCCCCCTACGTCTCAGGCGGGTTGAGAAAGACGAGCTAGACCGCCGCGTACGTGAGTATGTCCGCCTGGTCCAACTTGAAGAGCACATTGACAAGAAACCTTCCATGCTCAGTGGAGGCCAGAAACAGCGTGTGGCCATTGCTAGGGCGCTCATAAACGAGCCGAGGGTGCTTCTCCTAGACGAACCACTATCAGCTCTTGACGCCAAACTGAGACAGAACCTTCTCATAGAGCTTGACGTTATTCATGACAAGGTTGGCATTACCTTTATCTATGTGACCCATGACCAGAGCGAGGCTCTCTCTGTCTCTGACCGCATTGCAGTGATGAACAAGGGTAAGATCCTGCAGATTGGAACTCCTTATGAGATTTATGAGGCGCCTGCCACCCGCTTTGTGGCACAATTCATCGGCGAGTCAAACATCTTCCCCTGCAAGGTTCTCGCCTGTGAGCCTTTTGAAAAAGAGTATATGCTCACCGTCGACGTACCCTCCCTTGGTGGGGTAGTCACAGTCACCGACTACGATCCTTCGGAAATTGGGGCGGAAGTTGACTTCACAGTCAGACCGGAAAAAGTCAGGATTACACCAAATCCTCCCAAGACGACCCACAAGTATATGAACTCCTACAAAGGCGTGGTAGATGAGCCTGTTTACTCTGGTTTTCAGTCAAAATTCTACATACGACTCGATAATGAGGCGAAGTCCATCATCAAAGTATTCAAACAGCATACTGCATTCCTTGATGAAGGGCCTGAGATCGAATGGCGTGATACTGTCTATGTAAGCTGGACTGCGGCAGATGGATATATTGTAAAGGAAACAGACCGATGAAGAAGGTTTTGAAACCCAAGGAGCGTGAGCAACTTCTAGGGACGACCTACGCATTCCCCATGGGAATCTGGTTTACCCTCTTCTTCACCATCCCTCTTTCAATCATAGTCCTCTACAGTTTCCTCAAGCGGGGGCTCTATGGTGGAGTGGAATGGGAGTTCACCCTTGACGCCTATAAGCAGATGTTCAACCCTAGCTTTGCAAAGGTGGTGATCCGCACCCTGTGGATCAGCATCCTTGCGACCTTTGGGAGCATCCTCATAGCAATCCCCTGTGGGTACGCCATGGCAAAAAGCAAATACCAGACAACCCTCTTGTTTCTCATTATCATTCCCTTCTGGACAAACTCGCTCATTCGCATCTATGCATGGATATCAATCCTGTCGACAGAAGGCTTCATCAACACGCTTCTGATCAAGATGGGAATTCTCACCGAAGGTGTGCAACTCATCTACAACAATGGGGCAGTGGTGCTTGTCCTAATCTATATGTACCTTCCCTTTGCTATCCTTCCTCTTTTCACCACCATAGACAAGTTTGATTTTGCCCTCCTTGATGCCGCCCGTGATCTCGGTGCGTCCAAGCTGGAATCGATAATCAAGGTCATGTTCCCCAACATAAAGAGTGGTCTGAGTACTGCCTTTATTTTTACATTCATCCCCATATTCGGGGCCTACACTGTCCCCTTGCTCGTCGGTGGAAAGGATTCGACTATGATAGGTAACATCATCGTTGACCAAGTATCCAAGACGCGCAACTGGCCATTGGCCTCAGCCTTCTCCATGGTGCTTACCCTCATCTCCCTCGTAGGGGTGTTCTGGATGCTCTACAATGGCAAACGTGAACAACAACAAACGAAGAAGACCACCCAGCAGTCCCTCGAGCTGAACATCCGAAGGCATCACTTGCGTAAGGGAAACAGCAAATGATCAAGCACCAATACAACAAGAAAAGTAAGATATCTTTCTCATTTGCCATGCTGTACCTGACCATCATATTCCTGTTTGTCCCTCTCTTTGTGGTTGTCTTTTTCTCATTCAATGACTCCAAGGGAATGCAGTGGAGCCATGCCTCTCTAATCTGGTATAAGAAACTGATCTTTGAAAGCCCTTCCTTATGGTTGGCATTCAGGAACAGCCTCATCATCGCCCTAACCAGCAGCATCACTGCAACCTTCTTAGGTACTCTGGCAGCCATCGGCATCAAGTGGTACCGCTTCAAGGGAAAGAGCTACATCACAACCATCAGCTATCTTCCGATGGTTCTCCCTGAGGTCATCATTGGTATCTCGATGCTCATCTTTTTCTCTGCAGTAAGGGTACGCCTTGGCATGTTTACCATATTTGCAGCCCATACGACCTTCAACCTCCCATTTGTCTTCATGATGGTCTCAGCCCGCCTCGATGAGTTTGACTACTCAACAGTGGAAGCCGCTCGCGACCTTGGGGCCAATGAGAGCCAGACCTTGCGCAAGGTAATCATCCCCACGATCATACCCGGTGTACTTTCAGGATTTCTGATGTGCATAACCATGTCGCTTGAAGACTTTGTCATCACATTCTTTGTTTCGGGCCCCGGTTCGGGCACCCTGCCCCTCTATGTCTATTCCATGATCCGTTATGGCGTATCACCGGTGATCAATGCCCTGACCTTTGTCATGATATTGGGTACCATGGTCATAGCCTTTACGTTCAGACGGTTTCTTAAGACTGTGGCTGCAAGCAGCTAAGGTCCGGAGGCAACAAAGACTATGCCATCATTTTTCTCATCAGAGTCACCTTACTTGCTACCAAGCTGGAAAGGTGATTAATTCGATATGTTTCGTACATTCTCTGCATAAATATACAATTACTGTTCATTTACTGCAAACAATCTCTTGCCAGCAGGATTATTTCTAGGTACTCTAAAACAAATCCTCCTATAAGAGAGTTGCTATGAACAGTTATCAGCTTATTACCTCCCTAGCCTTTGCATTGTATCTTGGTCTCATGTTGACCATCGGATTTGTCACCTACAAGAGAACTCACAGCACCAGTGACTTTTTTCTTGGCAACCGCTCTGTCGGACCTTGGTTTACAGCCCTTAGTGCAGAAGCCTCTGACATGTCAGGCTGGCTCTTGATGGGCCTTCCTGGGGTTGCCTATTTTACAGGACTGCAGGAAGCCTTCTGGACTGCAGCAGGGCTCTTGGTCGGCACCTACCTGAACTGGCTCTTCATAGCCAAGCGCATGCGAAAATACACCATCCATGCAAAAGACTCCATCACCATCCCAGAGTTTTTCACCAACCGTTTTCATGATAAGACCAAGGTATTGCAGACCATAAGCTCTATCCTTATCCTGGTCTTTTTTGTGGTCTACACCGCAAGTGGCTTCCTTGCAAGTGCCAAGCTCTTCAACACGGTATTTGGCATGAACTACTACATTGCACTCTTATTGGGGGTAGCGGTAATTCTGGGGTACACCTTGCTGGGGGGGTATCTTGCTGTTGTGGCAACCGACTTCTTCCAGGGTTCGCTGATGTTCATAGCCCTGGTCCTTACCTCTGTCATCGCAGTAGTGACCCTCGGAGGTCCCTCTGTCACTATCGACAAACTCTCATCCTTTGGCATGCAGTTCGTCAATCCCTTTGTGGCAGAGCCAGGTTCGACGTATGGCATAGTCGACAGCCTCTCAGCACTCTCTTGGGGGCTGGGCTATTTTGGCATGCCCCATGTGTTGGTAAGATTCATGTCCATCCGCAGCAACAAGGAGGTGAAAACCTCCAGAAGGATTGCCATGGTATGGGTGACCATAGCCATGGCAGCAGCACTTGCCATAGGGGTTATCGGCAAGTCGTTCCTGCTTCCTATGGTTTATGAGAGCCAAGGTGCTGCAGAGGCTGTGTTTATCGCAAGCATGCAGAAGATATTCCCAACTTTCATTGCAGGAATCTTCCTCTGTGCCATCCTGGCAGCGAGCATGAGTACTTCTGACAGCCAGCTCCTTGTCGCTTCATCGGCCTTCAGCAAGGATGTATACAAGGCCATCATCCGTAAGAATGCATCCGAGAAGGAGACCCTTGCTGTAAGCAGGATCACCGTCCTAGTAATCAGCGTCATTGCCGTATTCCTTGCAATGGACCCGAGTAGTTCCATTTTTGATATTGTCAGCTACGCTTGGGCAGGCTTCGGCGCTACATTTGGTCCTGTCATCATAGCAAGTCTCTTTTGGAGACGGGCAACGCGTAATGGGGCCATAGCTGCAATGGTCGGAGGCGGCCTCACTGTAGTGATCTGGAAACAGCTCTCCGGGGGCCTCTTTGATGTCTATGAACTGCTTCCTGGCTTTATCATCGCTTCGATTCTCATGGTGGTATTCAGCCTCTTGGAAAAGAACCCCGATCCCAAGATGCTCGCTGACTTTGACAAGTACCAGAACATCCAGGACTAGTTTTGCACGCATGCCATTCCTGCCAACACTACGTTGACAGGAATGCCGATGCATGTGATATTTTTGTGCACCCAAACCTCTGAGAACAGATAACTCACTATGTTCTGATCGGGAGGATACCCTATGAAAATTCGGGTGGAAAACCTGACACGTGAGGCATTTTGGAAAGTATACCGCCTAGGTTGCACTGAGCATCTACTAGTACATACCTTTCGAAACCATCCAGATTTCTTACAAGAATTGAGTCCTGTTGTGGAATCAAGATAGCAAAAGAATCATTACACACATTCCCTACAGCAAAACAACCATAGCATTGGACAACGGCAATCATAAAAAGATTCTCATGTTCTGACCTGTTGGTGTTTTGCCTGAATTCCAACATAAGGGAATCGGTAGCAAACTCATTCACTACTCGATGGAAAAAGCCAAAGTATTGGGCTATGCAGCAATTGCCATTACAGGTAACCCCCAGTTGTATAATAGATATCGTTTTAGAAGTGGCGCAGAACATTCCCTCTATAGTATTTGTGGAGGAAGGCCTTCCCACCCCTTGACCAAAAAAGGATCATCCGGTAATTTGTTGTAAACATCCAGCCTTTCGGTAGGATATTCTTTATTGCAGGAGGTGGCACTATGAGATCCATGACAGACTCTCAAGTACGTATGATGTGCCACCAGGCATAGAACTTCTTCTTTCAAGCAGCAACACAAAAAAACCAAGTATCGGTTACTCAGGATAGAGAGTTTGGGTTTTCCCCTCTTTGTTGGTAGTGTACCCTTTCTTCTTCATTTTCCTCTTCTGGCTTTACCCCTAGTCTGCTTGTCACCCTCAGCCCGAACCTACTAAAGGAAACACTATGACCAATGCCCCACGCCTGCGCTGTAATTCAATAAAAGATCGAATGTGACCGAACCTACTTCACTGCTTTGGTTACTGTTTTTGTCATTCGCCATTCGATCATTACCAGGAGATTCCCATGAAAAAGACCAATCAATTTCGTTTTGAGACCTTACAAGTGCATAGTGGACAGGAGAAGGCCGACCCTACTACAGGTTCGCGTGCTGTCCCCATCTACCAGACAACAGCCTATGTCTTTGACAACTGCGACCATGCGGCGGCTCGCTTCAATCTCTCTGATGCAGGAAACATCTACGGGAGGCTGACCAATGATACCCAAGATGTGTTTGAGAAGCGCATCGCGGCGCTGGAAGGGGGAGTTGGAGCTCTGGCAGTGGCCTCTGGCTCTGCTGCCGTCACATACACCATCCTCAACCTTGCAGAAGCTGGTGATCATATTGTCAGTGCAAAGACAATCTATGGGGGTAGCTATAATCTGCTTGCCCATACCCTGCCCCGATACGGCATCACGGCAACCTTTGTAGACGGTGATGATCCTTCCAATTTTGAGAAGGCCATAAAGGATACAACCAAGGCCCTGTTTGTCGAGACCATCGGCAATCCCAACGCCACCCTGCTGGACATCCAGAAGATTGCGGACATAGCCCATGCGCACAAGATCCCGCTGGTGGTGGACAATACCTTCGCCACACCCTTCCTCTTCAGGCCCTTCGAATATGGTGCTGACATCATCGTGCACTCTGCAAGCAAATTCATAGGAGGTCATGGCACTGCCATAGGAGGGGTCATCGTCGACAGCGGCTCCTTTGACTGGGAAGAGAGCGGCAAGTTCCCCTCCCTGACGGAGCCCAACGATAGCTACCACGGGGTCAGTTTCACCAAGGCTGCAGGGAAGGCTGCCTGGATCACCAAGGCACGGGCAGTGTTGCTTCGGGACATCGGAGCGACGCTTGCCCCTCTTCATGCGTTCTTGTTCCTTCAGGGACTGGAGACCCTATCGCTGAGGGTAGAGAGGCACAACTACAACACACTCAAGATTGTGCCCTTTTTGGCAAACCATCCGAAGGTACGGGTTGTCAGGCACCCTTCCCTTCCTACCAGTCCTTATCATGACCTCTACAACAGGTACTTCCCCCAAGGAGGGGCTTCGATCTTCACCTTTGATATTGTAGGGGGAGAAAAGGAAGCGAAGGCTTTCATTGACAACCTCAAGCTCTTTTCCCTGCTTGCGAACGTAGCGGATGTTAAGTCTCTGGTCATACACCCCGCAAGCACAACACACTCCCAGCTCAGTTCTTCCGAGCTGCAGCAGCAGGGCATAGGAGAGGCTACTATCCGTCTCTCGATAGGGACCGAACATGTTGATGACATCCTTGAAGATCTCGAGCAAGCCTTGGAAGGAGTCCCCCTATGCCAGTGACCATACAAACAGGCCTTCCTGCTGAAGAGACCCTTCAGCAGGAGAATATCTTTTATATGAAGAAAGATCGTGCCTCTGCTCAGGATATCAGACCGCTGCAGGTCGTCATCCTCAACCTCATGCCCCAAAAGTCAGTGACTGAGACCCAGCTCATCAGGCTCTTGGGAAACACACCCTTGCAGGTTGAGGTCACCTTCCTCAGCACTGCAAGCTACCAGCCAAAGAATACCACAGTCTCCTACCTGAAGAGCTTTTATCAGCACTTTGAGGATATACGTGAGCAGAAGTTTGATGCCCTGATCGTAACGGGATCTCCTGTGGAGAAGCTTCGTTTCGAAGAGGTCCAATACTGGCCTGAACTGACAACCATACTTGACTGGGCCGAAGAGAACGTCTTCTCTTCCCTCTTCATCTGTTGGGGGGCTCAGGCAGCCCTCTACCACTACTACAAGGTAGAGAAAAGACCTCTGGAAAAGAAACTCTCTGGGATATACACCCATACGGTACTCACCCCGACAGAGACCTTGGTAAGGGGATTTGATGATACGTTCCTTGCCCCTCACAGTCGTCACACGACTGTGTATGGCCAGGATGTCCAACATGTTGGGGCCTTGAAGATTCTGAGTTCCTCAGAAGAGGCGGGAATCTATCTTATTGCAAGCAAGGATGAGAGGCAGGTATTCATCACCGGTCATGCCGAGTATGATGCCCTTACTCTGGACGCAGAGTACAAACGGGACCAGAAAGCAGGGCTCAGGCCAGATAAACCAGTGAACTACTATCCTAAAGACAATGAGGGAAGAATCCCTCTGGTGAGTTGGAGGTCCCATGCGAATCTGCTGTTCAGTAACTGGCTGAACTACTTCGTCTACCAAAGGACCCCCTATGCACTGGAAGACCTTTCCCTTCAGGTGAGGCAGAGGCCACCTCTTGAGTACTGAGGTTCCCAACTCACCTTGATAGAATACATGATGCACTGGGGCTTTTCCCTATCTACGCCCCCAAGACTTTAAGGCAGAGACTGACCATCGTATCCTTAAGCTTGGCAATTTCGGCAGAGCCGATGAAAGTCACTTCATCAGGACCTACCCCTGCAGCCCAATTGATGCTGTAGGCAAGGGAGGCGACCTTGATGCCAAGCTCGCGTGCTAGGGCTACCTCAGTGGCAGCTGTCATGCCCACCACATCAAAGCCAAGTGTCTTGAACATGCAAATCTCAGAAGGAGTCTCAAGGCGCGGACCGTTGGTGCAGACATAAACTCCTGCGTTTTTCAACGAAGGATCGGCTTCATGGAGAGCCAAGGTAAGATCAGGGTCAAAGACCCTGTCCATTCCCACATGCTCTACACCATGCTCTTCTCCTGTGAAAAAGGTATGTTGACGCCCGCCTCCACTGAAATCAACGAAGTCAGAAAGGGTCCCGACCTCACCGGGCCTAAGAGCATCGGTGACAGAACCCACAGCATACATGCTGATGAGTTCTTCAACACCTACCTGCTTCAGGGCTGTGATATTGGCTCTGTAGTTGATCAGATGGGGAGGGACCGAGTGGGAGGAACCATGACGGGGAAGGAAAACCAATGAAGCGTGTTTCCCTGTCCCTACAAAGAGTTCCACCAGACCATAGGGAGTTGATATCTCCTGCCTTTCACCAGAAAACCCAGAAATTCGGTCTACTCCAGTACCTCCAATTATTGCTTTCATGTAAAACTCCTTGCAATCTCTGAGGGAGCGAGTACTCCCTTTGGGGTGACTATCCCCTGGACCAGGGAAGGTTCAATGCAATCGAAAGAGGGATAGAGGGCCCTCCCCTCACTGGTGGTAGCCCTACCCAGGCAATGCAAAACCTCCTGGCCATCACGCTCTTCCATTGGGATATCAGAGGATGTACGTTTTGTAGGGTCAGGAGAGATGCTGAATGCATAATAGGGCACCCCATAATACTTGCAGGCCACTGCATTGCTCAGGGAACCTACCTTGTTGACCACCGTCCCATCAAGACAGACAAGATCTGATGCTGTCATGTATTTGGTAATCTTCCCCTCTGAAAGGTAGTGGGCTCCCATTCCATCGGTAATGATATGTGCATCAATGCCCATTTCAACAAGGCTGGGATAGGTCAGACGAGCTCCCTGCAGGTAGGGTCGGGTTTCATTGACCAGAACAGATATATTTTTCCCCTGCTCTTTTGCATAGGCCAGACTCAGGAGGAATGTGTGCTCTGCAAAGCAGGTGGTGAGGATCACATCAGCATCTTCAAGTAGGGTGCTCCCGATCCTACCCATGTGGTGATAAAGATCATCATACGCCATCTCTTGTGTATCCACCAACAGATTCAGATGGCGGACAAAGTCCTCCACTGGGGTATCTTGAGTGCAGAACGGAGAAAGGTCATCCAACAAGGCTAGCATGACCCTTCTCATAGTGGTGTTGGTCGGCCTTGCACTGATGAGCAACCCTACCTGTCTCGTCAGCTCCGCAAAGGAATAAGCATACCTATGCTGCAGCATCCCATCAGCAATGAACCTGAGCGTGGTGAATGCTACCTGTAAAGGTCCACCCCCTTGGGTCACCATAGATTTTAGTGCAGTGGAGACTTCCTCGACGGAAGAGCATGCTTCAAAACGCTTCTCAAAAGGGAAGACCCTACGGTCTCCAATGTGGACAGACCCATCAGAGATATGACAGATATTCTCTTTTCTCAACAGGTAGGGGAGGCTTATCATCATTTGTTCCAGAAGCTCAGATGGTCGGCTACGATAGCCTCAATGAGCTTTTCATCGGTAACTGGGCCCACAATCTCGATATTCTTCTGCCCATGCTCAAGGACTTTGTCTGCAGGAAGATTGAAGGTGGGGTTCTGCTCATCGCTGCCTGTAAGAGCGAGAAGCTGCTCTTCGGAGATGCCAAATACCAGTCGCCTCACATTGGTCCAGTACATTGCACCAGTGCACATCACGCATGGCTCAGCGGTGCTGTAGAGGGTACACTCAGAAAGAAATTCAGGGGTGTAGAGCTTGCCAGCCTTGAACATAAGGGCTGTTTCCGCATGCATGGCAGGGCCTCCCTCTTCATAGGCATTCCCCTGTTCAAGCAGGATGTTGCCATCCTTATCGGCAAGAAGGGCTCCGAAGGGATGGCTTCCCTCAAGTTTAGCCTGGTGCGCTATGCGTACAGTCTCGCCCAGAAGCCTGATATCATCTTCTGTTGGTTCTACTTTGGTAATGCGTGGCATGGTATATTTCTCCTATGTGCAAATACCCTACCATGAGTTACTGTTGTTGGCAATAATAGCCAAGTTCCCTAAAAAAATGAGCCTAAGGGCTAACCCTATGTATTGTATACTATTGTTTTTAATGCGAAACTTGTATGGAGAAAACAGTTGTTGACGATTAGAAAAAGAACTCGTACATTAAGTAGTATGTTGCCAAAGAGGCAATGACTGCATTAAAAGGAATAAACATGAACAAGAGCAAAATTGCAAAAATTACTGTGGCACTTCTTGCCATGGCTCTCATCGTCCCCACCCTATTTGCCGCCGGAATGAAAGAAAGCGATCCTCAGAGCGTGACCGTCAGGATTCTCAGCGTTGAGCAGGATGGGTCTTCGCCTGTGTTTACCGTACGCTCTGGTGATACCCAACAGTTCACCATCAAGGTAGACCAGACGACCGAGAGCAGTTTCCCCGTATCAGCTCTCCAAGCGGGGGATTATCTTGAGGTAGTCCTGGATATGGATACGGCAACCAACATCAGATACATCAACCCCTTGGTAACCCTCGGCGTCTTGGATGTCTATATCAGTGATGCTGAAATGACCTCCCTTGCCACTCTGAATGAACGCTTCAGCTATACCTATGGGTACCTGTTGCTACAGTCCTTTGCATCACAAGGTCTTTTCTTCGATACTGGCTATTATGTAAAGGGAGCCCTCGATGGCTATGCATCCTCAATGCTGGAGGAGCCCATTGGCTTCTACACCCTTGAAGAGCTCTATGCCAACATCGAAGAGTATCAGACCACCATCTGGGCAGAGCAGAAAGCTCCCCAAGCTTTTACCGAAGGTTTTACGGATATTGCCGATGTAAACAAGCTAGCCAAACCAGAAGATCTCATAAACACGTTCAGCTATACCTACGGATACCTGCTTGCCTTCAACATGCTCGGCCAGGGCATTGAGCTTGACGGTGACCTGTACGCACAGGGAGCCCTGGACTTCGCCAGCAACAACAAGACACTGATGAATGAGGAGGAGATGCAGACCTCCTTTATCGAGTATCAGAGGGTTGTTGAAGAGAAGTATGCACTGTGGCTCGAAGAGGTGACTGTCACAAACCTTTCTGACGCTGAGGCTTTCCTTGACTTCAATAAGAACAACAATGAGGATATCATTGTAACAGCTAGTGGTTTGCAGTATCAGGTTCTCAACGCGACAGACGGACCAAAGCCTACCGCTATGGATACCGTAGAGGTCAACTACCAGCTACAGATGATTGATGGTAAGGTCATTGAAAGTTCGTATGACCGTGGAGAAACTGCTCACTTCTCTGTCACCCAGGTAATCCCCGGTTTCAGCGAAGCTCTGCTTACCATGAATGTAGGTAGTGTCATCCGCACTTGGATCCACCCAGACTTGGGATATGGAGCCAACGGGACAGAGAGCATCCTTCCCAATTCACTGCTCGTCTTTGATATCGAGCTGGTCGGAATCGACAAATAACACTGCTTTCAAGCAACAAGAATGGTCCCTTCTGGGACCATTTTTGTTGTCTATGCATAGGGAACTCATCGCATTTGATTGCTGTACGGTCTCTTGTCTATAGGTAGAAGATTACCTTTTTCACAACCCCATCATTTGCCATCTGCATGGAATTCTTATAGGACTCGCCCTCGCGTAAGATTACAAATCGTCCTTCCGTAGCCATTATAACCACACTAGGTGACTCATTCTCCTCGAGGGAGAGAAGCTCCTCCCCTTCAAGGATGCAGTGCATCTGGCTTTGCTCAGATTGCCTGATCGTGCTGTCACTGCCTGTAGGGTAGCAGAGAACCTCGTAGGAGATTCCATCGACCTGATGTGCACCCACCTCATCCTGATAGGGGAGACTCCTATCCATGATGCCTATAACCCTCTTCAAGGAGGGATAGAGGCCCACATACCATTCCAGATTTTCCAAGATGTCAAAGAGCATCAGATACCTTTCCCTCTATGTTCTTTCCAAAGCTTCTCAAAGGACATTATCTGCTGTGCACACCCTTCAATACCGAGCTTGCTTGAGTCAATACACAAATCATAGGTCTTGCACATACCCCATTTGCGGTCGCTATAGTAGTTGTAGAAGTTGGCCCTCTGCTTGTCTGCCTTAAGACAGGTATCCTCTGCCTTATTCTCGGGTACTTCATACACCTTGATAGCCCGCTCTATGCGCTTATCCAAATTTGCATGGATAAAGATGTTTAGGACATTATCCTTATCACGCAAGATATAGTCAGCGCAACGCCCTACTATGACACAAGGGCCTTCTTCTGCCAGACGCTTGATCGTCTTGCTCTGTATAAGGAACAGCTGGTCATTGAGGGGCATCTCAGTGACACCCAGAGCGCCGCTTGCCATAGGGTAGTTACCCATTACCAGGGAATAAAAGATACTGCTTGTAGCCTTCTCATCAGCGTTGGTGAACAAGGCTTCACTCAGGCCACTGTCTTGTGCACTAATGGCGATCAGTTCCTTATCGAAGAAAGGAATGCCAAGTTCTTCAGCCAAATTACGCCCGACCTGTCTCCCACCACTTCCGAACTGCCTGCCAATCGTAAAAACTGTATTATTATCCATATGCAGGTTCCTCCATTACGTTCAGTATACCACAACAAGAGTAAAAAGCAAAAGTGACTTACCCATCAGTAAAGACCGATGGGCTTCCTGCTCCCAGAATACTGCATAGGAACCGAAACTCCTACGTCTAACATACTCTCCACAGGCTCAGAGGGCTTGCCCAGAGCCAAGATATCCAAACCTACAGTACGCAGGTTTTTTCCAGCATTTTCATCACGGGAATGTTCTGCACCACAATTTGGACAAGTCCATGTGCGATCATGTAGTCGGAGCGCAGAGTTTTTATATCCACAATTGTTGCAGAGCTTGGAACTGGCAAACCATTGATCAGCTTGGATTACATGAGTCCCTGTCTCTTCAGCTTTCTGTTTCAGCTTTGCTACAAACTCAGCATATCCAAGATCATGAACTGACTTACCCAGTCTCAATGCTCGTGACATCCCTTCCAACGAAAGGGTCTCGATGCAAACTGCATCATATTTGGAACACAATTCGGTTGCTCACCTTCCTGTTGAAATCGGCACGAGCGTTGGCTATCGTCTCGTGCACAAGGGCAACTCTGTGCTTTGCTTTGTACCAGTTTTGCGAACCTTTTTTCTTCTTGCTCAGTCTCCTTTGGGCTTGAGCAAGGTGAGTTTCATATCTTCGTGTATTCCTGATGAATCCAGGAGTATTCCCCTCATGATCGACATAGAAGGTTCCCAGAGCCATATCCAGTCCTATTACCTTCTTAGGATCAGTTACAGTCTTCTTCTCAACTTCCTCTCCTTCTGTTTCAAAAAGTACCGATGCAAAATACTTACCGGTAGGGGAACGGGAAACCGTGACGGACTTGATCCTACCTTCCTTGGAGTTTCTTTTGTCCCTGAAGCTTACCCATCCGACTTTGGGGAGCTTGATCTTTTTTACATCAAAGTCCACATCAACACTATTATTTGAAACAACAGATCGGTAAGAGCTCCCTGTTTTCTTCTTCTTGTATTTGGGGAAGCCTACGTTTTGCCCTTTTCTTGCACCTTTAAGGGATTTAAAAAAGGTTGAATATGCATGTGAAAGGTCAATACGACTTTGTTGAAGTGCTACCGCATCAACTTCTTTCATCCAATCAAACTCTACCTTGTACTCTTTCTCTGTTTTATATTTGTGTCCATTGACTACTCTCCGGTCTTCTTTATTCTCTTCAAAGAAAGCAATTCTTTCATGCAGCATCATATTGTACAAAGCACGACACGAACCGAGTGTCTTATCAATGAGAGTTTTCTGATGTAGGGTTGGATATATCCGTACCTTCAGTGCTTTATGCCGCTTCTTCATGCTTCAAACATACAACACTTAACAAATGAATAGTAGTATTTTATACCCTTACTATCAACCAATAGCCAAGAAAGTACCTTTGCAAGAATGGGTCATTACACTGCTACGTAGCACTGCTAATATTCGGGGGAAGTATATCTGATCTTCATATGCAAAGAACGGAAGCATCTGCTTCGAGGCGAGATGCAGGAAGAAATCCACCCCCATTGCATCTATCTCTGAGTCTGGAATTGATACCATGGGATCAGATAAGGATCATAGCCACATCCTACTGAATTACAAACCTAAAACAAGTATCTCATGATGGTTCGTAGGGTAAAGACACAGACCTTGGCTACTGCCTGGAAGAACTTTAATTCACCTCTAAAACAGACCCTTTGGAGAGAACCCCCTTTCTGGTCAGACAGGTACTTTGCATGCTCTGTTGGAGATGCCTCTACGAATACAATTAGCAAGTATAGTGAAAGTCAAGGCTGATTCATCCCAGAGCCTCAAGAGGACTGGGTTCTCTCAGCAAAAGCGGATAGATTGCTAACAGTTCATTTTCATCATGCAATAGAACTGTACCTGTAGGCAATTCTTAGCTTTTCTTAATCTCTTTTGGGTTTTTCCTCGCAATCCATTTATTGTAACAATGCCCCGTTAGGCTTACTATCTGTATACCAATTGGAGGAACTATGGTCACCTTACAGAACGAAAAGCTCAGCATGAAGATAGCATTGCTTGGGGCAGAGCCACAATCACTCTTTTCCCAGGAAAATGGCATCGAATACCTATGGAGTGGAGATCCACAATTCTGGCCTAGGAGAGCTCCCCTGCTTTTCCCCATGACCGGACCCACCAAAGACGGGAAGGTTGAAGCGGCCGGGATTACCTACACATTGCCCAACAACGGCTTCGCCCGGGACCTGGACTTTACCCTCATCTCGCAAAGCTCAACTGTTGCCACCTTCGAGCTACAGGATAGTGATGGTACCATGAAGTACTACCCCTATGGGTTTCGTCTCAAGGTCACCTATACCCTTCTCGAAGATGGATTCAAGGCTGAAGCTGAAGTGTATGCAAAGGATGACCTGTTCTTCACCTTTGGCTGGCACCCTGCCTTCAGCCTGGATATTAATGGCACCGATGCAAATCTGGAGTCCTACAGCATAACATTCGAGCAAGAAGAGCGTGTTGACAGGAAACGGCCGGTGAATGGCGTATTCGTCACAGACAAGAATTTCCTGGACAACAGCAAAACCCTCAGGCTCAGTAGGGAGGAGACTGACAAAGGGCCCATCATCCTCAACTGCCTTACATCCAAACAGGTAACTCTTACCTCTGATAAGGGAGAGCATGGGGTACGTGTGGATAGGGGAAATCTGGAGACTCTGGTACTCTGGACCATCGAATCCAAACATGCCGGGTACCTCTGCATAGAACCGATGCATTCCTTTGGTGACATCAACCGAGAGTTTGCACTCGAGAAAATGGATGAAGTTCTTGCATTGAAAGCGGGAGAGTCAAAGGTTTTCTCCAGCAGCTTCCATATCTTCTAGGCTTTGTAGGAGGCTATCACCCTAGTAGGGGCTCCGTCACTGTCGTCTAGAAGAAGGGGAAGCGCTACCAGTGAGACTGTTCGCCCTACCACCCTATCCAGATTATTGAGATTCTCCAGGATAAGTCCCTCATAGGAGAAGATCAGATGATGGATGGGTAGGCTCTCACTATCAAGGGCATCGCAAGAAGAGCTGTCAAAACCAAACAGGCGAATACCACGTTCCAAGAGGAGCGTGGTAGCCTCCTCTGTAAGCAGAGGGGGATCTTCAAAGTAGCTCTCACTATTCCAACGGCCCTGCCAGCCTGAAAAGAACAGTACAGCCGTTACCCCAAAGGGAATCGCTTGTACCTGCTCTTTTCCTATGCTCCGACAGTGCTGTATGCCAAGGGTAAAGGCCTCATGGAAGAAAGAGCAAGGGAGGAAGGAATCAAGGCTTTTCCCCTTCGCAACAAGGTGTGAAGGGCTGTCCAGGTGTGTTGCACTATGGCTGCCAAAGCTCAGTTGCTTGAGACGGAAATGCTCAGTCTCCAAGGAGGACCATTGCCTGATCACAGTGGGAGGGTCTCCGGGATAGGGACGATCTCCATCGGCAATGCTGTGGCTCAGGTCGACATATACACTCTTTTCAGCTTTTCCTTCTGGCTTGGTTTCACTGCTCATTGCAAACCCTCCGTTCTTGCATAGTGGAACAGATACTGCTGGGCAATACCTGCATAGGGTGCAAAATAGGTGGAATCCTTCCCGGGGTACCAGGTTATCATCACCTTTTGCATCCAGGTATCCATGGGAAACGCCTCCATCCTATGGAAGCCATACAACAGGATACAGTGCCCTACCTTGGGACCGACCCCCCTGATGGTCATGAGCAGTTCAAGGGCCTTCTCAAAGTCCAGTGAGGGTACCTGCTGTAGGATAGCCTGCTTCTGTATGGCATCTACGAGGTAAGGAGCTCGAAATCCCATGCCAAGCTTACGAAAATCCTCTTCAGTTGCATTTTTCATGTCACTGGCAAGAGGAAAGGCATGCAAAGTATCGTTCACGGCTTTCCCATAGGTCTGTGCAAGCTTTGCATACATTTGCCTAATTCTGGCTATATTGTTGTTCTGGCTTAGGATAAAACAGATCAACACCTCAAAAGGATCTTGGTTGAGGATATGAAGCCCTCCAAACCTTCTTACTGCGGAGCTAAGTTTTGGATCCAGAAGAGAGAGGTGCTCATTAGCCTCTGCATATAAGCCATCCATATCAAAATAGTGCTCAAGCCTCCCATCTTTGGCAAGGGCGGACAAGAACGACTCTTCCTCGAATTGAACATGAACCCCGTTGACAACTGACTGGAATACCCCGCCCTCTTTTTGCCATCCGAAACATTGGCCACAAAACAATGTTGCCTCGATATCTACCGGAAAATCCTTCATGAATCTACTGTATCAGAGCTCTTGCCCCTTGCACAAGAAGCGACTGATTACTCTTGCATGCTAAATTTTCGTCATCATTAATATAAATTGGGAATTTTTCTTCTTTCAGATAGCTATTTTTCCAACTGAAGAGTATCCTAAAACCAAAAGGAACCTGAAAGAGCATGGAAACAACAGACTTATCTTACCCCCAATGGATGAAACGGATAGCCGGTGATAGAGAAGATATTCTTAGGATCGAAGAAATTGTCGCTCGTTATTCTCACTTGCTTTTTTCTGCCAGGCAGGTACTGGACTATGTGAGCCTTGATGAGATTGCATTCATAGGCAACAGGATGGCAAGCCTGCCATCCTCAAGGGAGGTTTATCTGGCACCGTATAGTTTTGCCGACCTCTATCTTAGTGACAATCCAACGTTACAAACCACTTTCAACAAGCTTACCTTCTCCCTACAGTGCAAGGTGCTGGATACCTCTCGTGTGTTTAGGGAGGCACAGCCACCCTATGCTATGGTAGCCCTCGATTGGGAAAGCGGCTCTGTGCAGTTGTTGGCCCTTTCTGCAAACCAGAGCAAGCTCGAAGAGCTTTCCTTGGCTTTCCTTACAGACCCCCTGACAGTGACGATGGTCGATGAACGCTATGAACCACAAAAGGCCTATCTCCTAACCAAAGCCAAGGAATTGCTCCTTGACTGGACAAGTAATAAGCGAATCGGCATATACAGTGTTACCTGTAGTGAAGAACTGTTTGTGAATACGGTGTTTGGACCTATCCTTGACTGCACCTTCTCCCTTGTGTTGGGAGAACAGAAAGATCTGTGGGGAAGAGCCATACCCTCTCACATCAGTGAACCTGACCAAGACTGCCTCTTCCAATCTCCTCGAACCTAATCTGAGGGGACAATGCTCCATGCACAGTCTTGGACGCTAAACAAACAAACAAAGAAATGCCATTTTACTCGCTGAGGGCATGTTCGGTCACCAGGATATCTGCCTCATACGGTATTTCCCTTAGCTATTCTGCACTGAAAGAAGACATCCATGAACGTTGTATGGTAGCATGAACCCTATGCATAATAAACAACTGGGTGTGCTCTATATTCTCTGTAGCGGGTTCTTCTTTGCCTCTGTGATGCTCTTCGTCAAACTTGCAGGACCCCTTCCTACCATGCAGAAGGCCTTGTTCCGCAATATCATTGCCTTGGGAATAGCGTTCATAATCCTAAGGAAGACTAAAACCCCCTTTACCTGGAAGAGGCAGGATTTTCCTATCCTTTTCCTACGCGGTCTTGCGGGGACTATAGGGCTTGTTGCAAATTTCTATGCAGTGGACCATCTCATCCTCAGTGATGCCACCATACTCAACAAGCTTGCTCCTTTCTTTGTCATTATCTTCAGCCTTGTCTTTCTCAAGGAAAAAGTAACTTTTGTCCAGATGCTTCTGGTATTTGGTGCTTTCCTTGGCGCATCCCTAGTGGTGAAGCCGACCTTCAGCAACACAGAGCTGTTTCCCTATCTCATAGGTATATTGGGAGGACTGGGAGCCGGAGCTGCCTACACCTGTGTGAGAGTTCTGGGCAACCGAATGGTACCAGCCCCTGTCATTGTAGCATTCTTCTCCCTATTCTCGACAATGATACTTATCCCATTTGTCATAGTGGAACACCAGAGCATGCAAGCCTCGCAGATACTTTTCCTGCTACTGGCCGGCATCAGCGCAGCGGGAGGACAGTTCTGTATCACCAAGGCGTACGCCTACGCGCCTGCGAAGGAAATATCGGTATACGACTACACCCAGATACTATTCGCCTCACTGTTATCCATTTTCTTCTTCTCTGAATACCCCGATGCAACAAGCATCGGTGGCTACATCATCGTGACAGGTATGGCAATTCTGATGTATGTCTATACCAAACGGAAGGCCTGAAGCCTCCCGTTTGTGGATATGTATGGGTATACTTGTATTGTCAGATGCCATGAATCACACCTCGGAGAAAAGCCACGTGGAGAGATACCTCTCTCCTGTATCAGGAAGCAACACCACAATGGTCTTCCCCTCATGCTCCTTCTTCGCAGAATAGGCAAGGGCTGCATCCAATGCAGCACCACTGGAAATGCCAACCAGAAGCCCTTCTGTCCTAGCTGCCTGCCTTGCACGCTCTCCGGCTTTGGCGTCTTCGACGGTATATATCTCGTCAATTAAGTCAGTATCAAGAATGGAGGGCACAAACCCTGCCCCAATGCCTTGTATCTTGTGCGGTCCCCCGTGTCCAAGGGAAAGGATCGGACTGGTGACAGGCTCCACTGCAACAATTAGGACCTGGGGATTCTGCTCCTTGAGGTAACGTCCTACCCCTGTAAGGGTTCCACCGGTACCAACTCCTGCAATGAATATATCCACCTTGTGCCCGCTATCTTCCCAGATCTCGGGCCCTGTATGCTCATAGTGAGCCTTCACATTATCAGTATTGTCAAACTGTGCAGGGATGAAGGAGTTGGGTATGGAGCGCGAAAGCTCTTCCGCTTGTGTAATTGCCCCTCGCATGCCCATCGAGCCATCAGTAAGCACAAGCTCAGCACCCAAGGCTGCAAGCAACTTGCGCCGTTCGATGCTCATGGTCTCAGGCATGGTGATGATGAGCCTATAGCCCTTTACCGCAGCGATATAGGCAAGGCCAACACCGGTGTTACCACTGGTTGGCTCAATTATTACCGAACCCTCCTTGAGCAGACCGGCTTTTTCAGCCCCCTCGACCATTGCCAGGGCTATGCGGTCCTTCACACTGGAAAGCGGGTTGAAACTCTCAACTTTTGCAAGAATGGTCGCATTCCCTTCGTTGAGACGATTAATCCTTATCAAGGGGGTATTCCCAATCTTTTCAGTTATGTTCTCATAGATATGTGCTCTCATTCTCTACTCCTCGTATAGGAAGGGATTACTATTCCATAGTATTCCTATAGATTATTAAGGTAATCAATCTTCCGCCCTCTGTCAATACGTGAGCAATCAGATCATGTAGGTGAACCATTCTGCCTTGGTCACGTCAGCTAGGGAGACCCCTTCGAATGACTGCTGGATCTTCTCGTCCAGTTTCTGGAAGAAGTGGACACGGAGGCAACGCTGAATGGCTGTCTCCTCTTTTTGGGGCATCTCGGTAAAGGCGATATTGCCCTCAAGAAGGTCAAAAACCTCATAAATGAGAATCTTGTCGGGCTTCCTACTCAAGAGGTACCCACCACCGGCACCCTTAACGGAATTAAGATACCCTCCACGAGTAAGAAGCAAGGCAACCTGCTGCAGATATTTCTCACTCAAATCCTGTCGGAGAGCGACCTGTGAAAGGGCTACAGGCAAATCACTGGTGTGTTCTGCAAGATCTACAAGTAATCTCAGACCATATCGTCCACGAGTAGAGACTTTCAAATTCCACCTCCAGCTTCTGATTCCACCAGATGGGAAGCCAAATCCGCTATGAAGACCTGATGGGAAAAATTACGGACAGTATCTTGCAGCATCGACCATATCTGATGGGTTTTGCATGATTCACTCTGCGTACATTCCTCACAGGGGGTCGGAGTAAAATCCCCTTCACTGGCACTCAGCACTTCAGCACAGGTAATATCTTTTCTCGCTATGCGATAGCCACCTTGAACACCTCGTTCAGACTCGACAAGATTATACTTCTTCAAGGGAATCATAAGCTGTTCAAGATACCCGCTGCTTATACCGGTAGCCTCACTGATGGACCTGATACTACAATTTCCTCTGCAGGTAGCCAGATACACCATAGTCTCCAAGGAATAACGACCTTTTGTAGATAATTTCATAGTAAGAAGGTACCAGTACTTTGAGCACGCGTCAAGATTAAGCTTACGCTCTGAGCGATGAAACTAAGCCGAATATGATTTATTCCACTCGAACGATAAATGATTTTTTCCCATATGGGCTAAACTGTGTTTTAATGG
>JAEINL010000127.1 GCA_016342655.1 Sphaerochaeta sp.
ATAAAAAGTTCAGGGATACCCGGCATGATGATCCCTGGAGGTTTTAAGGAGGAGGAAATTATCATTTTCGGCTTACAATATGTACTTATAATAAAAGATTTAAACCTAGCCTGAATAAGATTTCTACCCAATGCATCAATCAAAAACACTAAGTACAACAAGAGTTACCAGCCTCACGCTTAGAGTCATACACGACCTTTTTGGCATCTGCTACTCTCGGGCTCATAACCCGGAGGTCGCAGGTTCGAGTCCTGTCCCTGCTATAGAATTATTTCTTGTTCTGTAAGGATTTACAGAACGTTGCTCCCGGAAGAGCCTGTGTAACCAAATAAACTGACACCTGTACTGTCACCTAGACAGCACAGACTGGAGGATTTGGATGCATCGGTTTTCTTTGTATATGAGGGGAAAGGTCTTCTACGTGAAGTTCTGGAATGAAGAAATCCAGAATTATGATCATGGGGTCAGCACCGGTAAACGTTCCAGAAACGAGGCCCTGGTGAAAGTCAACGAATGGCTTCGCTACGGCTTCACCGGAAGAGATCAGGAAAAGACAACAATCCAGGATCGACTTCAATTTCAAACTATTCTCTACTATCTATCCACCATGGAACTCACTGATAAACAGAAGGATCGCTTGGTCGATGTTCTGGTCGATCAGGGGATCGTGACCGAAAACGCTACCCTTCCCGAGGAAGCTGCAGAGGAAGAATCCATTCTCCTCATCCCCTTCCTCGAGGAGTTCTGGGATTATGACAACTCTCCCTATGTCCGGGAGAAACATGCCTATGGCCAGAGTATCGGCAAACGTCACTGTTATGAGCAATCGAAGAGGATTTCTCACTGGAGATCCTATTTTGCCCCGGATACCCGGCTCAAGGATGTCACAAGAGAGGATCTCAAGTTCTTTCAGCTGGAGCTCAAGGATAAGGAACTCGCTCCTAAAACGATCAATAATATCGTAACGGTCGGGACCGTTCCTTTCGGCTGGGCTGCCGACCGGGGAGATCTGGAAGTGAATCCTGCAATCGGCCTACGAAAATTCTCAGGAGCCTCCAAGAAGAGAGATATCCTCAATCCTGAAGAGGTCCAGCAGCTATTTTCCTCCAAGTGGGATGATGAGCGCTCAAGAGTCGGCAACCTTCTGGCAATGACCACAGGCCTCAGAACCGGTGAAGTAGTAGCCCTGAGAAAAGAGGATATCCAGGGAGATAAACTCATGGTCCGTCACAGCTGGAGTTTCTCTGACGGCCTGAAAGCACCGAAGAATGGTGAAGAGCGGGTAGTTCCCCTCCTCCCTCAGATCAAGACAGAGCTGCTGAATCTTCTCAAGACCAGTCGCTATGGGAATGAGGGCTTCATATTCTATGGAACAGAGAAAGATAAGCCAATGAATATAGATGTCCTCAATAAAGGTCTCTCAAAAGTCTATGTCACCATGAAGTTGCCGGTTGATAAGCGGGAGGATATAACCGAACAGGAGAAGGTCAGGGATGCCATGATTGATCGAGGTATCTGTTTCCACTCCTGGAGGCATTTCTATGCCACTCATCTGGCTGATAAGATCGAGCTCAGAACCGTTCAGCTTGCGACCGGGCATAAGACTCCGGCAATGGCAGCACATTATGCTGATCATGCTCAGGGTTCTCATCTGGACCAGGTATCAAAGGCAGTAAGCGATGTTTTCAATGAAATGATGAGTTCAGAAAGCATCAGTGCATGATTCTACTTTTTACTATACATTTGTTGACTAGTTTATCACTGTAGTGATATAGTTGGTCTAACATTGTTAGGGCTTAGCCCAGTGCTCCCCAGGTTGGTTCCATAGAGAAGGAGTACTTAATAGATGTTAGAAAAACCGCAAGCCAAAGGATTGGATTCTTTAGCCGGACTGCAGCCGCTGCTTACCTACAAGGAAGCTGCAGACATACTTGCTGTGAAACCCCAGACGCTCAGGCAGTGGGTTTCAGCCAAACGGATTCCGTATGTGAAGATCGGAGCTGCTGTCAGGTTCAGTCCTGATCAGCTGGAAGATTTTATCAAAGGATCTTCGAGGTAGCCGGTATGGGGAAAGAACAGCTGCAGAAACTAGCCCTTTGGATACAGCAAGAACTTGGATCACTCGATCATGGAGAGATCCACATCACCCTGAAGGTTCGGGACAAGCACCTTGCCCTGATCGAGAAGACGAAGATCGTGAAGGAAAAACCTGAGTGATCGAGCTTAGAGACCAGCAGAGAAATCTGCTGGTTTTTCAACTTTTAAGTATTATGAGCATTAAGAAGAAATTCATCTCAAACAGGAATAATCCATCATCAACGTATATCTCCCGTATTTAAAGAATCTAACCAATCAGAGAAAGTACCTGCCTGGTTTCGTCTTCCTCAGCAGAACTGTCAGTACCAAAGAGAGGATAACAGCACCGGCAAATACTAATACCGCTTTTATAACTCCAGATAGCGAAATATGATAGAAAAGCCCCTGAAGAATAGCAACAAAACCGTAGTGAAAAACATAGACACCAAATGCATGTGCAGACAGAAACGTCACTACCTTATTCTCCCTCGTGATACAATCAAACAAGGTAACATACCCGACACTTCCCATAATGGCTGCTGCCATCGGTCCCAGCCAGGCAAATAACCCCTGCCTGCTCAGAGGTATTGCAATGCTCAGAAGTGACATACCCAATCCTAATACCAGCCATACAGCTGACCAAACGGAGGGGCTCGCTTTACTTTTTAATATATTCCGCGCCTTTACACCTTCATCTGCTGCCGACCCACTTGTATACAAACTGGGCCTGCCGATAAAGAATCCTACTGTGAACATGATGAAATAGGGAATTACTCTGCTTACCTGAATATTGAATGGTCCCCATATATTGACAAAACTGTACCCAGCAAAACTGCCAACCAGCATATAGCCGACTGACATGATAACAAAGATCACCATACCAGTAACAGGTACCGATCGAAAAGCATATCGGTGATCAAGGAGATCCGGATACAAACTGTCTATAACGGTAACAATAACGTTGAAGGCAAGCAAAACCCAGAGAAACCACAGATGCTGAGCTGGATGCAAGTATAGACCAACGTCAATCATATAACTGGTATAGGTTCGTAACGATGCATATTGAATCCACCATTCGGTTCCTTTGGCGAACTCCATGAGATAAAAGGTAGTGGGATTGAATAGGTAGGTCCCGATGATGAATACTGTACCGAATTTCGCCAGCCTGTGGAGGATATAGTTCTTTCTCCCCCTTCTACGCAAACTGTCATAGGTAAACAAACCTGACAGAAAGAAGAAAGTATACATAAAGAACTGATCAAAGTAGACAGCTATATACATGAATCCTGTAACATTGTCTGGATCATCAACAGTAACTCCAGGCCCTCCAGGCAGGTAGGCCAGAATGGTATGATGCAGGACCACAAACAACGTCAGCAGCAGTTTTAGATAGTTCAAGCCGATATTCTTATTACTGCGCATAGTATCATCTCCCATTTCTACCATACATTCAGAAAAAACAGAGAGCTCAGCCCCATCAACACCAGTCCAACTACCAGTAAAAATGTATGAGCATGCTCACCCCACAGCAGCCTGCTTCTGGCATGCAAGAGACGGTATACTATAAATTCGCTTCTTTTCAGCGCACTGATGAACAGGAATAATCCAATCAGTACCATAAGAATTCCCCAAACAATATTCATTACTTTTCCTCCTCTGAATTTCTATCAAAGTATAACTGTGATAACAGTGCCCCAAGTTCATTAATATGCTCGATATTACGAACAGTGCTCCACCTTCCATTGGAAACTCTTATTTTAATAGCTCCAATACCCGTCATTGCTCTGTAGGCTGCAACCTGAAAATTCAGCTGGTCATTTATTGGAATAGTGGCCCTCCCCAGCAGCACAATCCTATCACAATACACTTCAAGCAACGTATCAGGACTCGCCAGGAATTCAAATCTTGCTCCGGCTATATACCATAAACTATAATTCCCGATAAAAATTCTTACCACGCATTTATAGCCCTATTTTGAGGGGTATCCTATCCATATATTTTTACAAATCTATGGCTATATTTGACAATCTATGTTGAAACCTCATTTTTCGATGGCTCATCCTTATCAAGCACCTCATAGACAAATGGGGGATAATCCGTACCTCTCAGGTCTTTCCATCTTGCTACACGGGGGACATTGCTAAGCTTCTCAACAAGCAGGGTTGCCCTGGCTATGCCTGAGATGCTAGGGGTCTCCTGCTTGAAAATGGTCATATTTGCATAGTTTTCCAGGTACTTCGTGCTCACACCGTTGAATCTAGCCAAATCCTGCTTAAAAGCCGAATGCAGCTTGTTGACCTTCTGCAGGTTATATTTGCCTTGTCTGGATTCAGTCTCGCTTTTCAGTTGGATGATAGGAAGCTCTTTATCCTGTGCATATTTACCGGCAGCTCGGGAAGCGTCGGTAATCAAAATGACAGTTTCTCCAAGATGTCCGGTATACACAGAATCAAGGTCATCAGAGGAGGGCGCGCCCATATTTGAGGGTCTTCCCCAGCAAATCTCGTTTCCCCCTATGGCTAGAGGAGTGCATACAAAACCTTGGTTCAAGCCTCTTGTGCTGCTGCAAGATCCCCTTCCATGTCTATGTCCGGATTTTCTGACACTCTTGTAATCAGAATCCCTAGAAGTAGGTTCGTAACGATGTAGGTTGTTGCTGGCGTTTTTATTGCCTTTTGTGTTCAGATACGTGAAGGTTTCATCTGCTTGCGTATGTTCCTCCAATACAGCATCGGATTTACCATCCTTAAGTGCTGTGAGGATCTTGTGCCTCCAATAGAAAGCGGTGGTGACGTTGATATCCAAGGCCTCAGCCAAATCCTTGAGGGTTGCACCCATATTCATGAGTCGGATGTACTCAATCCAAATTTTCTTGGGAAAATGGCTTCCAATCCATACAGGCCTTCCTTTTTCTGCAAAAGTCTTGCTACAATCCACACAGATGAACCTTTGGTAACCTAAAGAGGTCTTACCATACCTGCTCACATGGGAACTTCCACAATGGGGACAATTTCCCTTCTCTTTGGGTTGTTCCTGGACAGTTTCTGCTGGTTCAGGCTGGGAAACCTTACGGAAAACGAGCTGTTGCTCTTCTTCTGAAAGTTTCAATAAGGCTTTGTAGGCTTCAAGGGCTTCTTTGCTGAGTTTTGGCTTCTTCATGATTCAATTATACTGCATTTGGTAACTGTTTTGTAGTATTTAAACATAGATTGTCAAATATAGCCAAATCTATTGATTTTCCCTTGCCAAACAACAAGTTGCATGATATTCTGATATGGTAAGAAATAATAGTTCTTACCA
>JAEINL010000128.1 GCA_016342655.1 Sphaerochaeta sp.
TGTTGATCCAGTCTCGGGTTGCTCTTAAGACAAAGTCCCTTCCGCTTACCTATGACAATATCACTTCCCATTGAGGATTATTTGATCCAAGTCTGAATAATCGCTTGACATAATTTTTTCAATAAGGTATCTTACCAATCGTTCTTAGATTCATTCGTCTGTAGCTCAGTCGGTAGAGCAGGTGGCTGTTAACCACCCTGTCGGGGGTTCAAATCCCTCCGGACGAGATAGAACATGTGGGCAATCCTAGTGTGGGTTGCTCATTTTTTATGTAGTTGTGAACGCATAGAAAACGGCAGGGTAGACCCTGCCGCTCTTATTCGTAGTACTGGTATTAGGAGTTGATAGTAGTATTCTTTGTATTAGCCTGATAGACCTTCCACGTAGAGGCTACAATGGATTCTACTGATGAGTACTCAGCCTCCCATCCCAATTCCTTCTTAGCCAAGGTAGAGGAGGCAACAAGCTTTGCAGGGTCTCCAGGGCGACGCTCGACATATTGGGCATCTATTTCCTTGCCTGTGATCTCGCGTGCAGTATCGAGGATCTGCTGCACAGAGAGCCCGTATTCAGAACCTAGGTTTACGACCAGATTCTTATGGTTCTCAAGAAGATAGTCTGCAGCAAGAAGATGACCCTTAGCTAGGTCTGTGACATGTACGTAGTCACGAACACCGGTGCCGTCAACAGTGTCATAGTCCTTGCCGAATACCAACATATTGGGTCTGAGTCCTGCAGCCACTTCCATAACCACAGGGATGAGGTTAGCGGGATTATTCTCCAACCCCATCATCCTGCCATCGCCATCATACCCTGCTGCATTGAAGTAACGAAGGGCAACATAGTTGAATTCCTTGAGTTTGGAATACCACTTGAGGTTTTCTTCTATGCACAGCTTTGTATACCCATAGTAGTTAGTTGGATTGGTAGGATGTTTCTCATCAACGGGAAGGTATGTAGGTTCTCCATAGACAGCAGCAGAAGAGGAGAGTATGAAATTCTTAACTTCTGCGCGTACACACTCAGTAATGAGGACCAGAGAGCCAGTGATGTTGTTTTCCGAATACTTGAAGGGCTTGAGCATTGACTCGCCGGCAGCCTTGAATGCCGCTAGGTGGACAACAGCATCCCAACCCTCACTGAGAACTTCACGAACCCTCTCACGATTGAGGATGTCTCCCTCATAGAATTGACAGTGTTCGTCGACATTTGAACGCAATCCCGATGAGAGATTGTCAAATATCCCTACTGTATCGTTACGCTCTAGGAAAGCCAGGGCAACATGGGTGCCGATATATCCTGCACCTCCGAACAAAAGTACTTTCATGGAAATTACTCCTTCATGTATAAGTTTAGTATTAGTTGAACTGCTTAATTATTGCAGTTAATGCCTTGGTTCTATCCTCTAGCTCTTCTTTGGTCTTAGCTTCAACAACTAGCCTGAGGTAGGGTTCCGTGTTGGATTTGCGCACATTGAACCACCATGTGGGGAATTCTATGCGATACCCGTCAAAATCAAGGACCTTATCAGGCTTCGCATTCTTTACAAACTCGGTGTATAGGGCGTCCATGGCCTTGTCCTTATCCTCAAGCTTGAAATTTTTCTCTCCACTGTTAGCATAGGCGATGATGGTGTCAATGAAACAGCTTAGGGTGATGCCCTGTTTCTTGAGATCACTGACAACCCCAAGAACTATGAGCGAAGCGAGGAAGCCGCTGTCACAGTTGTAGAAGTCTCGGAAATAGTAATGACCGGCGAGTTCCCCTCCAAATATGGCTTCGATGTCCCGAAGCTTGATCTTGGCAAAGGCATGGCCTACCTTCCAGATATGTACCTGCGCACCATGTTTAGCAAGATACTCTGTCGTTGATCTGCTGGTCCTTATATCAACAAGGACATTGCCCTTTTCCTGCTTCAGATAATGATAGCCCAAGACAGCGGTGATGTAGTCAGGTTGTATGAAGCGCCCTTTCTCATCGATGAACATGACACGGTCTGCATCGCCATCGAAGATGACTCCGACGTCACTCTTGTTGGCAAGCACAGCATCCTTGATGTCCTTGCAGTTCTCCTCTTCCAGAGGGTTTGGCTCATGGGCAGGGAAGGTTCCGTCAAAATGGTCATACAGATACTGATGATGATCACCAAGCAGATCCTTAGCCAACAGGTTGGCCATGCCATGGGACAGGTCAAAGGAGATGTTGAGGTTTGAGGTATTAGGAGCATATTGTTTGAGAAATGCAAGATAGGGGGTCTTGGCATCCTTTTGGATGATGGACCCCTTTTGCTTAGCCACTACTATGGTGTCGTTGTTGACCATAGCCTCAAGTTCCTTCAGACCGGTCTCTGAGCCGACAGGCAGTGCTTTGGCCCTGCTTATCTTTAACCCGTTGTATTGGGCAGGGTTGTGGCTTGCAGTAATCTGGACTGAAGCCTCAGAAGCGAGATGGACTGTAGCGAAGTAAACCATTGGGGTGGTGGCAAGGCCAATATCCCAAACATCAGATCCACTGTCTGTAATACCCCTGCTCAAGGCTTCAAAAATCTCGTCACTGGTAGTACGTACATCCCTTCCAACCACGACCTCTTTGCTTTTCAGAAGCTTTGGCAGGAAGAAACCAATCTTGTAGACCGTCTCTTTATCGAAGTCCTTGTTGTAAATTCCCCTGATATCATATGCCTTGAAAGCACCCATATGCACCTCCTATGCTTGTAACGCAACAGCAAAAGCCTTGCGGTCGATCAATTCAAAGAAATGTACACTCCCATCCTCGAGGGTGACCATTTCGACCAATTGCCTGAAAACCCTATCGAACATAGTTACCTGAGGCAAGTCTTCAGGTGAACTGATACCTTCTGCGACTTTCTTCGCTTGGGCCTTGACAATTTGGCGTGTGGAGACCACATCTTCAAGAGCAAAATAACCCTCATATTTCACAAAGGGTATTTTCGTCTTCTTGGATTTAAGGGATATGCCAAACATGCTGGGGTTCCTTTCGAAATCCTCAAAGAAGAAGGTTTTCTCACATCGGTAGAGAAATACTCCGAACTCCCGTGAGATTCCGCGATTGTTTCCATACCAGGTAGCATACGTCTTCCAGCTGATTTTTGCTTGGCGTCTTGTTTCCAGTTCTGCAATAAAGGCCTGAGCGTCTTCGTCCATAATAGTTTTTCCTTCACTTCTCTAGCTTTTTTCTATAGTACCATATACACTGCAATGCAGAAAGAGCTATCAGGGAAGACATGGATTATACAGAAAAGGATTTTGGAAAGATATTAAAGACAAACGCACTTAAAATGCGTCGTTTAATGATAAAGAGTGGAACGACATGCATGCGGGTGTATGATAGGAACCTGGAAAGATTTCCTGTTACTGTAGATATGTATGGGTCTTATGCAAGAATCACTGATTACAGTGAGGATGGTTTGGATGACGAGACAGAAGCTGTTTGCTGCGATATTGTCTCGCGAATGTTATATGTCCAGACTAGCCATGTGGTGTTTCATCGCCGACCGAAGAGAGTAGGCAAGGAACAGCATGAATTGCAGAGTGAAGAGTCTCTTTTGGTTGAGGTAACGGAAAACGGACTGACTTTTACCGTCGACCTTACCAAACGTATCGATACCGGCTTGTTTCTTGACCATATGCTGACCAGAGAAATGGTAGGAACAATGAGTTCCGGGTTATCGGTATTAAATCTGTTCTCCTATACTGGATCATTCTCTGTATACGCCGCTAAGGGTGGAGCAAAGAAGGTCGAGTCGGTGGACTTGAATGCTACCTATACAGCTTGGGCGCAGAAGAACCTTACGGATAATGGGTTTTCGGAGGAACTGTTTCCCTGTATTGCCGCAGATGCATGGCACTATGTTGTAGAGGCTGTAAAAGAAGGGCGGAAGTATGACTTGATCATATTCGATCCGCCATGTTTTTCCAACAGCAGAAAGATGAAACATGATTTTGACGTACAAAGAGATTACCTGCGTTGGATTAAAGTGCTGAATGCACTGTTGACAAGAGATGGCATACTCTTGTTCTCTACAAACCTGAGTTCCTTCAGAATGGAACGGGGTAAGATTCGCGGTTTTGAGGTTCAAGAAATAAGCTCGCACGTCGCAGCACCGGGCTTTACCCACAAGAAAGGAATCGCGAGGAGTTGGTTGCTCGATAAGCAACAGGAAGTACGGATCTATGCAGAAGACCTGCAAACCGTTGACAAGAAAGCTGGAAAAAGCCAGCACGATACTGAGAAGATGGAAATAATAACCATGACTAAGAAAAAAGAAACGAACGAAAAAATGATTGAAGACGTCAAGAAGGACGCAGTAGTAACTGAAGATACCGTACAGACTGAAGCCAACGTTGAAGAGACTAATGAAAAAGCTGTTGTAACTGAAGAAATGACCACTGAAGAAGTAGACGCATCCACAAAAACAGAGAAAGCTGACAAACCTGTTAAAAAGGCAGCAAAGAAGACCGCCAAGAAAGCTGTAAAGGCTGACGAGATGGTTGACGAAACTGAAAAGGCTGAAAAAGCTGAGAAAAAAGTAGCTAAGAAGACCGCCAAGAAAGCTGTAAAGGCTGACGAAGTTGTTGAAATCGTTGAAGCTGACGAGGCTATCGAAGCTATCGAGACTAAAACTGTTGAGATTGTTGTTGAAGTTGCTGAAGAGACTGAGCTTGTTGAAGAAGAAGCTCCTGTTGCAGAAGCTAACATCATTGAAGATGACGTACTGACCCTTCAGTGGGAAGATGATGATATAGCACTGGTTACCCCTGAAACTTCTCAGGATGAGCCAAAAACAGATTCCAGAGATACTGATGACCGTGGTGGCCGTCCTTCCTACAGGGATCGAGATGACAGAGGCGAACGTCCTGCTTCTAGGGGCCGTGATGATCGTGGTGGTCGAGATGACCGCGACGGCAGACCTTCCTATGGTAACCGTGATGATAGAAGTGCTAGACCCTCCTATGGCGACAGAGAGCGCAAACCCTTTGACCGCGATGGCGGCAGACCTTCCTATGGCGACAGAGAGCGCAAGCCCTTTGACCGCGATGGCGGCAGACCTTCCTATGGCGACAGAGAGCGCAAACCCTTTGACCGTGATGGTGGCAGACCTTCCTATGGCGACAGGGAGCGCAAACCCTTTGACCGCGATGGTGGCAGACCTTCCTATGGCGACAGGGAGCGCAAACCCTTTGACCGCGATGGTGGCAGACCTTCCTATGGCGACAGGGAGCGCAAACCCTTTGACCGTGATGGTGGCAGACCTTCCTATGGCGACAGAGAGCGCAAACCCTTTGACCGTGATGGTGGCAGACCTTCCTATGGCGA
>JAEINL010000129.1 GCA_016342655.1 Sphaerochaeta sp.
TCAGTTTTACTGTGCTAGTGAGCCTCCAGTCTAAATTTAGCTTATCAGGGAATCCCACAAGAAAAGTGATTGAACCCAAAAAAAATACTTTTAAAGTATAGATTCATATTTTATGTGTGATATAATCTTTTGGAGAAATGTTGAAAAGCATCTCCTTACTATGTGTGAATGGTTGTCTTTTTCTCGTACTCAACGGAAATTCTGTTATCTGCTAGAAAGAAATACGTATGCATATTTCTTGAAATGTAATGAGTTGTCTTTCCAGTAGAAGTTGACATAATCTAATATGTAGTTTATTCTCTTATATGAGAATCAATACCAATTAGGATAGACATGAAAGAAAAAAGACAAACAATACAGAAAGGCTTAATTTGGGAAGCTGTTTCAGAAGCTGATAATCATCCCAATGCAGAACAGATCTATGATATGATAGTTAGTAAGCATCCCTCTATCAGTCGTGCTACTGTGTATAGAAATCTGAATATGTTGGTAGAAGAGCGACGGGTTAAACGTGTTCGTGTGCTAGGAGGACCTGATCATTTTGACAGGACTTTGGGAAAACACTATCACATCCAGTGTACGCAATGTAAGCAGGTCAGTGATGTTGAATTGCTAGATGATGTTGTCCTTTCCCGTGATACCATCGTTACACATGGCTATGAGCTGGAATCATATGAGCTTGTCTTTAACGGGATTTGTCCTGATTGTCAAAAGAAGTATGTTGCAAAGAAGCAGTAAAGGAGCAATTGTATGGAATTGAAAGGATCGAAGACTGAAGCTAATCTGGGTGTAGCATTTGCAGGTGAATCTCAAGCGAGGAACAAGTATAGCTACTTTGCATCCAAGGCTCGCAAAGAAGGATATGTCCAGATAGCCAATCTTTTTGAAGAGACTGCTGGTAATGAGAAGGAACATGCAAAGATTTGGTTCAAGCTTCTCCAGGAAGGTGGTGAGATTGCTGATACTGCAACGAACCTTAAGGAAGCTGCTGCAGGTGAGCACTACGAGTGGACCGATATGTATGTGAATTTTGCAAAAGACGCCCGTGCAGAAGGTTTCACCAAGATAGCAGCACTCTTTGAGATGGTGGCAGCAATTGAGAAGCACCATGAGCAGCGCTACCTCGATCTCTTGAAGAACGTTGAGGAAGGCCTTGTATTCAGTAGAGACGGAGAGCAAATCTGGAAATGCTCCAACTGTGGTCATATCGTCATCGGTAAGAAGGCCCCAGGACTCTGTGTAGTCTGTAACCATCCTCAGGCCTATTTCGAACTTGTAGCAAAAAACTACTAAGAATCTTTTTGACAACAATAGGTCTACGGCAGGCAGTTACATGTCTGCCTTGATTTTTGTCTTGGACATTGTTTGGTTTTTCCTGGGTAATACCCTGAGTCAGTGACCTTTACCAAGAGAGTCCCTCACTGCAATGCAGAGAGGGACTCTCTTGGTAAGAACCTGAGGTTGAGGTAGGACTTGTTCTTACCCCTTTCTCATAGGGTCACTATGTCCTATGGGCAACTCAGTATGGTTGCCTTCCTATTCAACAATACCCATAAACCGCATAGGATTGGTCTGGACGAAGGAATGTACCTCATCATCACCAAATGGTGACTGCTCGAACATCCGGTAGTAGGAGTTGTACGACTCCACCTTCAAGAGATGCACATTGAAATCAGAACCGAAGATTGATCGCTCCAATACCGTCTCAGCCTTGGAATCCTCTAGGGATTTTATATAGGTATTGAGTTGTACGTAGAAGTCACGGTTGGCCCCGCTGAAGGAAAAATCTGCATAGATGTTGGGATAGCTGTGCATCAGATTCACCAACTCATAAAACCAAGGCGAATCCGGGACCTTGTTAGCTACTGCACTTAAGACAGAGAGAGGGTTCTTGTGCATAGGATTGTACTGCCACCCATAATGGGCAAAGTCTATTCGCAGGGTTGGATATTTTTCCAGGACAGGCTTGTAGGTTGTAGGGGAGGTGAACTTCCATGCATCCTTGGGCGAGACGCCCCGAAAGCCCTGGTCATCACAATGTGTCATGATGGGTATGTCGTGTTCCGTACAGAACTCGTAGATAAGGGTGACCTTATCCTTCTCCTTTGCGTCGGAAGGCCAGGGATCATACCCCAGGGGTGGATAAAATTTTATCCCATAGAACTTCTTCTTTCCCTGTTTGAACTGGCTATTTTGCTTATGGTCTTTGTTCACATAGGTTTCCAGCAATTCCTCTATAAACTCAATGGAATGTGCAGGAGGGGTAATGCCTATGAACGGGTAGAATTCAAAGAGGCCGTCAGTATGATTTTCCCTGTACCAGTCAAATCCTGCTAAGGTGTCCTCTGCATACTTGAGAATTTTTTTGGTCTTTCTGGGAGGGTAGTAGAGGCTTTCCTTGCTTATATCGGTGCTGGAAAAGTCCATCAACAAAGGGCACATAGCCATTTTGTCGTACTCTCTGTTTCGCATATGCATTTTACCGTCCCTGATGAACGGCTTTTCCGGCTTGGGGGAGTCTTTCTCATGGGAGGCGAACTTGCCCATAAGGTCATCCTCCATCAGGGCCAATGTCTGCCCGATGGGTTGGTCAAAGGTGGTGAGTGTGTTCGTGATCCTATCAAGCATCAGCGAACCCCTACGGTTCTTGGGAGTTAAGATATAGCTTGGGGAAAATGCCCCACTGGTGATGAGGTCAGGGATCCCAGTATCAAGGGAAGCAAAAAAAGAGAGCAAGTTCGGATGTTCGATATTCATGACATGAAAATGCTGGTCAAAGAAATAGTTCATACCATTTCCTCCTCTCGTATAGTGCTAGGAAACAGAGGGCAGAGAACCATTTCTCTGCCCTGCCGTACGCTTGGTTATATCCCCATCTTTTTCTTCATCTTGGCCCAGGAGTCCTTGAGCGTGACAGTCCTGTTGAAAATAAGCTTGCCATCCTGGCCGTCCGTGGTGTCTCGACAGAAGTATCCGTTTCTGATGAACTGCAGATAGTCTCCCACCTTTGCGTTGAGAATCTCAGGCTCAGCCTTTGCATCAGGGACTATCACCAGTGAATCTGGGTTAAGGTCATCAAGGTAGTTACCCGTACCCTTGCCTGGGTTCTCGTTAAGGAAAAGCTTGTCATACAGCCTAGCCTCAATGGTGACACATTCGGTAGCGCTCACCCAGTGGCTGGTTCCCTTGACTTTCCTTTCGTCTGGAGTCGTACCTCCCTTGGAAAGTGGGTCGTATGTGCAGTGCACCTCGGTGACATTGCCTTGCTCGTCCTTAACAACCGAGTCGGCTGTGATGTAGTATGCGTACTTCAGACGGATCTCATTGCCGGGATAGAGACGATGATATTTCTTTGGAGGTTCTTCCATGAAGTCTTCCCGTTCGATATACAGCTCCCGACCAAATGGGATCTGGTGGGTTGCTGAATTGGAATCTTCAGGGTTGTTTACAGCCTCGAAATACTCAATCTGGTTCTCAGGGTAGTTGTCGATGATAACCTTGAGGGGGTCGAGGACGACCATCAGGCGCTCTGAGCGCTTGTTCAGGTCCTCACGGACACAGAATTCCATAAGTGAGTAGTCCACAACTCCTTCAACCTTGGCAACGCCGACACGGTTGATGAAATCCTTCATGGATTCGGGTGAGTATCCACGTCTGCGGATTCCGCTTATGGTGGGCATCCTAGGATCATCCCAGCCGGTTACGATACCCAACTTCACCAGATTGAGAAGACGTCTCTTGCTCATGACCAGATAGTTGATGTTCAGGCGGGCGAACTCATACTGGTGAGGAGTATGCTCGATGCCATCGATGGCTGTCGCCCAGTCATAGGCAGGACGATGGTCCTCAAACTCTAGGGTGCAGATGGAGTGCGTTATCCCCTCCAGTGCATCGCTGATAGGGTGGGTGAAGTCATACATCGGATAGATGCACCACGTGTCCCCTGTCCTCAGGTGATGAGCGAACTTGATGCGGTAGAGGGCGGGGTCACGCATGTTGATGTTGGGGCTGCTCATGTCAATCTTAGCCCTGAGGATATGCGTGCCTTCAGGATGTTTGCCCTGACGCATCTCTTCAAACAGAGTGAGGTTTTCCTCGATGCTGCGGTCCCTGTACGGACTGTTCTTTCCTGCTTCTGTTAGGGTGCCACGATACGTTCTCATCTCTTCAGCACTAAGAGAGTCGACATAGGCCTTGCCCTCCTCGATCAGGCGGACTGCAATCTCGTAGAGGTTCTGGTAGTAGTCAGAAGCATAGTACTCATGTGTGCCCCAGTCAAAGCCGAGCCATTGTATATCTTTCTTGATGGCATTGATATATTCCTGCTCTTCTTTCTCTGGGTTTGTGTCGTCCAGACGGAGATGACAACGTCCACCATAGGTATCAGATAGGCCAAAATTGATGCAGATGGCCTTGATGTGTCCAATGTGCAGATAGCCATTTGGCTCAGGGGGGAACCGTGTGACAATAGTCCCGTTGGGAACCCTGCCATTGGCGAGGTCATCCTCTATGATGCGTTCCAGGAAATTGAGTGAAACCTTTTCCTTGATATCCAGGTCATCTTTCTCTTGCATGTAGTGTCCTTCCTTGTGCCCTTTCAGAGGGGCGTGATGTGAAGATGGCCAATCGTACCATATCAGAGGAGGTTATACGAGTGGATGTGGTCCTTGTGATGTATCTTTTACATAGTGAAGGCTGTGCAAATCCGCTTCATAGGGGGTACTCGTATGATTGGAAAAGAACACGCCGAAGCTGACAGAGCATGCCATGCCAGGTATGGAAGTACTGGAGACCCACACTACCTCTTCTTGGGAGGGAAGGCCGTAGCCCATACGAACCAGTGGGCCTTTGCGCTCTAGGTGCCATTCTATGCTTTGCTCACTTGTAGGAAGAGGGAGCTGTGTTGTCGTCTTGTACGAACGCACTGAACTCTCAATGGACAGACTCGTCTTTGACCTGCCGACAGCTGTATAGCTCTCATCCGTATGGTAGAGACACACGCCACAAAACCCCCCTTCAGGTGCTGTTGATGTAGTTAGTGAGAGGGCGAAATCCTCATCGCTTACCGCCAGCAAGAGCGGTCCTTCAGGAAGGCAAAGGCTTGGCCCGACTGTGAGGGATAGCTCCTTATAGGTCTTTACCCACTGCTGTGGTTTGCCCAGCCAGCGGAAATCTTTCATTGTCACTCTTTTCATGCACCCAGTATAGGGTAGTTGGCTTCTTTTATCCACACACCCTTTCCCTGTGGTTGAACATGTTCCTCAATGGGAAGTGATATTGTCATAGGTAAGCGGAAGGGACTTTGTCTTAAGAGCAACCCGAGACTGGATCACAC
>JAEINL010000130.1 GCA_016342655.1 Sphaerochaeta sp.
TTACTCTTGCATTACCTAAGCCATTCTAATCCAATGGCTAGGTGAGGTGTACCCACGTGTTGGTATGAAGCTTACCCCTAATTTCGGGGGTATGGACTATCTGCTGGGGGAAGTCTGACCAGTCACCTTGCAACCGTCGTAGTACCAGTGTGGCAACTGATTTGCCTATCTCTTCCAAGGGTTGGCAAACAGCATAATGGCAAAACTGTAACAGGGGGTAGTAGGATAGGTAGTCGAAGCTTGCAAAGACAATAGTAGGACGGTCTTCTGGCCTGAAGGTCTCCATCAGGTAGGTGGTGGCTCCGAGATGCAGCATGTCATTGGCTATGAAGAAGGCCTGAGGATGATTTGGGTTTTGCAGTATTCTGTGCATGAGGGAGAAACCCTTCTTCTGGTCCATATGCCCTTCGATAAACACAAACTCCTCTTCAACGTGTAGATTTGCTTCCTGCATGGCTTTCATGTAGCCAAGGTAGCGTTCGTTAGCTGTGGGGATATGGAGGCTCCCTCCTAGGAATCCAATGCGTTGGAAGCCTTCCCTGATAAGGCCTTTGATTCCTTGTTGTACTCCATAGAGGTTATCTGTCAGTACTGTATCAAAGTTGAGGCTGGGGATTTTTCTGTCAAGGATGATAGTGGGTATTTGCTCCAAGGCCTTGTGCTGGAGGTGTTTCCCTTCGTCACTCACGGGGATGATGACCAGTGCATCAACTGTGCGTTCTACCATGACTTGTAGTTTTTTTCGTTCTTCCTCGATCGAGTTGTTTGAGGAGCAAAGCACCATGGTGTAGTCATGCAGGGCAAGACTTCTTTCCATGGACTCCAGAACCTCCATGAAAAATATGTTGGAAAGCTCTGGTGCGATGATTCCAATGGTCTTGGTTGTCCTGATCTTCAGAGATCTGGCAACTGCATTGCGATTATATCCCAACTGGGCCATTGCCTGGATGACTTTCTCTCTGGTCTTTGGGGTGACGGATTCAGAATTGTTGAGGACCCTGGACACAGTAGCAATGGACACCCCAGAAATCTGGGCGACTTCCCTGATGGTAATGGGACTTTGTTCATCACTGTGCATATCCACTCTCCTTACCCTTCAAAAAAAGGGTAGGAGGCCATATGTTTTCACACGGCCCCCTACCTCCAAAATTAACCGAAGGAACAACGATTAGTCGTAGAGAAGACCCTTGATGTCAGCGTCATTCATGTTGCTCTTATCATAGAACTTGGCACCGGTATCTACATCGGAGACTTTCTCTCCCTTGTAGGCCTTGTAAGCAAGCTCAACCGCCTTGTAGCCGATTGAATATGGATCCTGAGTGATGGAACCATAGAAGTAGCCCTCACGGACAGCGTTCTTCTGGGCTGCACCAGAGTCAAATCCAAATACAACAACATTCTTATAGGCAGCATTCGTCTTCAGTGCTGCACCATCATTGGTTGCTGCAAGCAGACCCTTGACGGTAGCTTCGTTGGAGCAGAATATTCCGAGGACGTTGTCAGAGACAATCTTGTTCAAGACAGCCTGTGAAGCATTGGTTGCATCAGTCATAGCGGCAGAAGCTGGAACAATCATCTCAATGATGACTTTCTTTCCAGTTGTGGGGCTATCAGGAGCGATGTATCCTACGTTTCCGGTTACCTTGATGTCATTCTTGGTGAGCTTTGTCTGGGAAACAATGAGGTCGATCATGGTGTCGCGGAAACCCTTTCCACGGCTTAGCAATGATTCACCGGATGCATCCTGGTTCATGACAATAATCTTCACGGGTTTTGCATCAGTTGCGCCTTCAATCTTGGCCTTGACTACGTCAAACATTTTCTTAGCTGCCACACCGGCTGCATTGAAGTTGTCTGTGGAAGCATTAGCCCAAATTGAACCGGCTGGAGCCTCAGGTACACCAGAGTCAAAACCGATTACGGGGATACCCTTTGCTTTGGTCTCCTGCAACTGATCAAGTACACTGCTTGTGTTGAGTGCTGCCAAGGCAATGGCGACTGGATTCTTGGCCATTGCGTTATTCAGCATCTCTACCTGAATCTGGACATCACTTTCAGAAGGCGGGCCTTCGAAGGTGATATCAACAGCATACTTCTCAGCTGCTGCGTTTGCGCCTAACTTTACCTGCTGCCAGAAATCGTGCTGCTCACCTTTAGAGACAACTGCGATGTAAGGTTTCCCTTCTGCTGCGGCCTGGGCAAAAATTGGGGCAAAAGAAGCAAGAACGATCAAAGCCAGTAGAATTACCAAACTTTTTTTCATGTGAACCTCCTATTTTCTACCGAGGGCATACGCCTTCGGATATAACCACTGTGAACAATTTAGGACTGTTTATCCTGCATTGTCATTGCAAACTCTTTTTCCTGTAACTCTAGGCGAGCATGTTCCGCCTTCTCTTCCTTTTTCATCTTCTTGAAGGTAACGTTCATCTCTCTCTTACCTTTTTTGATTGCATCCTGGATGTCGCTTCTTTTTTTAGGGTCTTTCTCATTTGCAAGATCTTGTTTCAGTCTTTCAAGGGTTCCGAGCATCTTTTCATGGAACTGGTCTGCCGGGGTAAGCATCTTTACTTCTGTTGCCTTCTGTGTCCGGTAGATGTCCAGCAACACGGCCCCGATGACGACCACTCCAGTAAAGAAGGTCTGGTACTGTGACTGCAGGTTCATCGAAGGGAGGCCTGATCGAAGCACACTCATGATGTAGACACCTATCATGGTGCCGAATACCGAACCTGCACCACCAGAGAGGGAGGTGCCTCCGATAACAGCCCCTGCGATGGCATAGAGCTCAAAGCCGGCTCCCTGCGCAGGCATTACGGTAGTATAGACAGCAGCAAAGGAAATACCTCCAACACCGGCAGTAAAGCCAGCGATTACATAGGCCATCATCTCCCATTTATCTACATCTACTCCGGAAAGCCTCGCTGCATCTTTGTTAGAGCCAATGGCGAAGATGTATCTTCCCATTTTGGTCTTGGTAAGGATAATGTATGCAATGAATGCGGTGAAAAAGAGAACTATGGCCCCTGTGGGGAAGGAGCTGTTCCCCTCTGTGATAAATTTGAAGATGCTCTTGAACCAGCTGTCTGCAGCTCCACGAGCTGGGAAGGTGGCACTGCGTACGTTGGATACAATGGAGCCTGTTCCCAAGCTTATCAACTGAGTCCCGAGTGTTGCAATGAACGGGGGAAGCTTGAGCTTCGATATGAGGATTCCGTTTAGCAAACCAAAGGCAGTACCTACAAAGAGGATCAGCAGCAGGGAGAGCCACATTGGCCAGCCCCAGGTCTTGTAGGCAGTCCCTCCTATAATGGCGGAAGCCATCATCACGGTTCCCAGACTCAAATCAATGCCACCGGTTATGATGACAAAGGTTACTCCAATGGCAATGAAGCCTATGTAGTAGGAGGAGTCAAGGATATTGACCAATGTAGTGAATGAGAAGAAGTTTCTCCCAAAGATTGCGAAAAAAGCATAAATGATAACCAGCGCCAAAGGCGCAAGAAGTTTCTGCATATTGATGCCGCTTTTCTTTTCCTGCAAGTCTATATTATCGTTAGTAGCCATACCTGCCAACTCCTATTTGTGAAGTGTTGCCAAACCCATGATCTTCTCTTGGGTCGCATCTTTTATGTCTAGGATTCCAGTGATCCTTCCTTCGTTCATTACCACAACTCGGTCGCTCATTCTCAATACTTCTGTCAGCTCGGAGCTGATCATGATGATAGACTTCCCTTCCTTGGCCAACTCATTCATCAGGGAATAAATCTCACTCTTTGCTCCCACATCGATACCTCGAGTAGGTTCATCAAATATTAGGATTGAGCTGTTTTTGATCAGCCATTTCGCAATGACAACCTTCTGTTGGTTCCCTCCGGAGAGGTTTAGGACAAACTGGTCTATGGAGGGAGTCTTGATCGACAACTTTTCCACATACTCTTTTGTCGAACTGACCAGGGCTTTGTTCTTAATCAGAAAAGAGGGTGAAAGCTCTTCATGGGAGGCCATTACAGCGTTGTCGATTACCGATAGTTTTGTTGCAAGCCCATAGCGCTTTCTGTCTTCAGACAAATACCCGATACCAAGTCTGACTGCATCCATGGGATTGGTTATGGACACTCTTTTTCCATTGACTTCAATGGTTCCTGTAGCCTTGTCAGCCCCATACAACGCCCGCGCTGTTTCAGTCCTTCCCGCACCCATCAGGCCTGCAAACCCTAGGATCTCGCCTTTGTGCAAATCGAAGCTGACACCTTTGACCATGTCTCCTGCATTGAGATTTTCAATTTTTAGGACGACTGGAGCATCAGGGGCAACATTGCTCTTGCTCTTGGGGTGCTCGTAGATGACACGTCCGACCATCATGTTTATCATCTCGTCCTTGGTCAGCTCCCTTGTCTCTTTTGTTCCGACAAGCTCGCCATCACGGAGAACGGTGACCCGGTCTGATATCTCGCCAATCTCATCAAGACGGTGTGAGATGTAGATCATGCCGACACCTTTTGAGGCAAGGTCCCTCATGATGGTGAACAGTTCCTCAATCTCAGTATCGGTCAGGGCAGCGGTGGGTTCGTCGAGGACGAGTACCTTGAGGTTGTAGCTAACTGCCTTTGCTATCTCGATCATCTGTTGTTTTCCAACTGTGAGATTACCGAGCTTGAGCTCCACATCAATATCCATGTTAAGCCGTTTCAGGAGGTCTCTGGCCCGTTGGTTTTGCTTTTTCTGATCAAGCATCAACCCTTTGAACTTGGTGGACTCACGACCTATGAAAAGGTTCTGTGCAACTGTGAGATGGTCCATCATGTTCAGTTCCTGGTGGACTATGGCTATCCCTGCATTGAGCGCTTGCTTGGGGCTGTGTGGATTGAACAGTTTTCCCCTGTAGTGAATCTCACCCGAATCCTTAGGAAAAATTCCCGTAAGAGCTTTCATGAGTGTGGATTTTCCTGCACCGTTTTCGCCTACGAGGGCATGAATCTCTCCCTCTCTCAGGGTGAAATCTACCTTTTTCAAGGCATGTACACCAGAAAAGCGCTTATCTATGGCTTTCATCGACAATACTGTATTGTTCAAAGCCACCTCCCTCTTGTATCTGATACGATCACTATTTCCTTATACAAGCATCCTAGGATTCTTGTATTCAAAGTCCTCATGAGCAAATGATTACATGGAAAATGTACATTGTCAAGAAAATTGTAAACGTTTACAATATTGACTAAGCCGAATATGATTTATTCCACTCGAACGATAAATGATTTTTTCCCATATGGGCTAAACTGTGTTTTAATGGA
>JAEINL010000131.1 GCA_016342655.1 Sphaerochaeta sp.
AAAAGAGAATCACGCAGAAAAGTACATGACTCTCATTGATTGTATGTTTTTGTTGTCTCCAACCGCACAGGTCGAATTTTTCCTTGACGACTACTAGTCCTTAGTGGTCTAATTGGGCTTATGAAGATACTTATGGTCTCAAGCGAATCAGTCCCATTTTCAAAATCAGGTGGACTAGCAGATGTAGTAGGAGCCCTTTCTACTGCTCTTAGTGACTTACAAGCCGAGGTGCACGTACTCTTGCCATGGTATGGCAGTGCAGACACCTCGGATTTTGTTGACAGCAAGCTCTCCCTACATCTTGACCTTCTGGGAAAACAAGAAACAGTGACGTTTTTGGAAAAGAAGTTGGATGGTGTCCTCTATCACTTTTTATGCCACCCTATGTTCAGTGCAAGGGAAGGCATCTATGGTGATACATCCTTCACCCCTTATATGGACAACCTGGAGCGGTATTCCTTGTTGAACAAGGCTGTCCTGCCCCTGTGCAGGGAGCTTGACTGGAAACCTGATGTCATCCACTGCCATGACTGGACCTGTGGCTTTGTGCCCTATCTGCTCAAGGCAGACACGTCCTCTTTCTTTGCAGGGACAAAGAGTGTCATGACCATCCATAACCTCGCTTTCCAGGGGGAGTATTCACGTCTGCAACTGCTTAACACCGCCATTGAGGCAGATGAGAGGATGTTCCATGGCCCAGCGCCTGAAAAGAGAACCAATATGCTCAAGACCGGTCTTGAGTTTGCCGATGCCATCACCACCGTCAGCCCTACCTATGCCAAGGAAATTCAAAGTGAAGAGTATGGATGTAACCTTGAGCAGCTGTTGACCAGACGCAGTGAAGTGCTCTCTGGCATTATCAACGGCATTGACTACCAAGAGTGGAATCCTGGGACTGACATATTCATCGATGACCATTATTCACAAGACGACCTTAGTGGAAAGGATAGGACCAAGGCTTCGATCCAGAAAGAGTTCGGCCTTACTGTCGACCCTTCCCTTCCGCTTTTCTCCATGATCAGCCGCATTGCAGACCAGAAGGGCTTTGTCGAATTGTTGGCGGGCTCTCCCTGCGCACTGGAAAAGATGGTGCGTGACCTTCCCCTACAGATGATCATCATCGGAACAGGAGAGCAAAGTCTTGAGGACAAGCTGGTCGAACTGGGAAAAAGATACGATAACCTTTCGGTAAACATCCTGTTCAGCAACCGCTTTGCCCATAGGGCTGAAGCCGGTTCTGATTTCTTTCTGATGCCCAGCAAGTACGAACCATGCGGGCTTAACCAGCTCTATTCCTTACGCTACGGGACTATTCCTGTCGCAAGAAGGACTGGAGGCCTCGCTGACAGCATCATCGATTTGGATGAGCATCCAAAGACAGGAACAGGAATTCTCTTTAGTTCCATGACCGCTGATGCTATACTTGAGGCGACCCAAAGGGCTCTAACTTGGTGGCAAAAAGGTATTCCTACCATTTCTGACATACGTATCCGTTGCATGCAATGGGACAGCACATGGATAAGGTCAGCCCGTTCTTATCTTTCGATTTACGAGAATAACACAGAAGGGAGAAAGAAATGAAACAGAAAAAGACAAAGGCTATTGCGATTGTATTGGGTGGGGGCAAAGGTACGAGACTCTATCCCTTGACTATGGATCGTGCAAAACCTGCCGTCCCCTTCGCAGGTAAATATCGCCTGGTTGACATTCCCATTTCCAATTGTATCAACAGTGGGATCCGTCAGATATACATTCTGACGCAGTTCAACTCTGCATCGCTACACAACCATATTGCCAACACGTATATCTTCGACACCTTCAGCAGCGAATTTGTCGAGATACTTGCAGCTGAACAGACCAACGAGACCAATACATGGTATCAGGGGACAGCTGATGCTGTTCGTAAGAACCTGAAACACTTCCATGAACAGAATGCCGACTACTACATCATTCTCAGTGGTGACCAGCTCTACCGTATGGACATCCATGATATGCTTGACCGCCACATAGCAAGTGGGGCTGAGCTGACCATCGCTTCCAAACCCATCAGCCGCGAACAGGCAACTGGGCTTGGCATCATCGGCTGCGATGAAGAGGGAATCATCAACAAGTTCTATGAAAAGCCGGCAATTGACCTGGATATCTCCGAATACAAGGTGTCTGAGTCATTCATGCTCTCCTCCTTGAATAAAAAATTGGATTCCTCCAACGAGTATCTTGCAAGCATGGGCATCTATATCTTTAATGCAAAGACCATGGAGGAGGTGCTCAACAACGACAAGACTGATTTTGGTAAGGAGATTATCCCTGGGGTGATCGACCAGAGGAGGGTGGCAACATTCCTCTTTGATGGCTTCTGGGAGGATATCGGTACTATCAAGGCTTTCTATGAGACAAACCTTGATCTGGCTTCCATCAACCCACAGTTCAACTTCTATGATGAGGAGATGCCAATCTATACCAACCGTCGACATCTGCCTGCAACCAAGGTGAACTTCTGTAACTTCAGCTCTTCATTGGCATCTGAGGGCTCGATTATCACCAATGCCTATATAGTGAACTCAATCATAGGTGTACGCACCCTGATCGAATCTGGAGCATCACTGGATGGAGTCTACTGCATGGGTGCTTCCTTCTACGAGACAATGGAAGAGAAACAGGAAAATTCCCGCAAAGGCATTCCCAATGTGGGAATAGGAAAAGGAACCATCATCAGGAAGGCCATCATCGACCAGAATGCACGCATTGGTGATGGTTGTCGTATAGGTATCGATGATATTCCCCGTCAGGAAGGGGACTTCGCGATGTACTCGATCCATGATGGGATCATTATCATCAATAAGAATGGCATCATTAAGAGTGGTACAGTCTTATAGATACAGGAAACTGAATAAGGAATGGGTAAGAAAAAGGGGTTAGCAAACCCCTTTTTCTTTTTCCTAACTACCTCTTTCCATTTTCTCTTTCTGATGAGCACATACAAGCCTGGCCGACGATGGTCATCGCCGGCCAGTAGGAGAAAGACTAGAGAAAATACTAGCGCAACTTCCAGGCTATATCAGAGAGAAACAGCTGCTGTTTCAATGAGGACACTGTCGTTTCCTTGGAGATATGCACATACTCAATGCCCATTATCTCACACCAGTCCTCAAGCATCACAGAGTCAGCATCATAGCTCAGAGTTGCATGATGTGCTCCACCTGCAAGGATCCAGAGATGGGATCCTGTCTTGAGGTCGGGCTCAGGTCTCCACATCACCCTGGCTACAGGAAGGTTCGGCATCTTGTAGATGGGAGTCACCACCTCGATATTCTGGACAATGAGGCGAAGTCTCCCACCCATATCTATCAGGGAAGCAAGGACGGCATCTCCGGGATGTCCTTCAAAGACCAAGCGGGCTGGGGGTTCCTTTCCACCGATTCCCAGTTCATGGACCTCTATTGTGGCTTTTTCCCTAGAGATTGAAGGACAAATCTCCAGCATATGGGAACCAAGGGAAAGTTCCTTTCCCTTCTCAAGGTCATAGGTATAGTCCTCCATGAAAGAGGTACCACCATCCATGCCCTCAGTCATCCTCTTGATGAGGCTGGTCATGGCTGAGACTTTCCAGTCCCCTTCACCACCATAGCCATAGCCCTGGCGCATGAGGTCCTGGGATGCCAGGCCAGGAAGCTGGCGCATCTCCTGCAGGTCCTCAAAGGTGTTGGAAAAGGCTTGGGCACCCTCCCTTTCGAGGAACCTCTTCATGGCGATCTCCTCACGCCCCTGATAGCGTATAGTCTCCAAATCCCCTGAACCAAACTCGTACAGGTCATGATAGATAGCCATTTGTTTGTCAATATCAGCTTCGGTGACTTTGTCCAATTCTTTGATGAGGTCCCCTACCCCCCAGGTGTTCACCTGCCAACCAAGCTGCATCTGGGTGCCGACCTTGTCACCTTCAGTGACTGCGACGTTACGCATGTTATCACCAAAACGGACAAGCTTGAGCTTCTTGCTCTCTATGGCACCAACTGCAGAGCGCATCCATTTGCCTATTCCCTGCTGGACATCCTCATCCTCCCAATACCCGACGACAATCTTTCTCTTCAATTGCATGCGTGTTGCGATAAAGCCGTGTTCACGGTCTCCATGGGCTGACTGGTTGAGGTTCATGAAGTCCATATCAATTCCCTGGTCGGGGATATTTCGGTTGAACTGGGTATGAAGGTGACAGTAAGGTTTCTGCAGAAGGGAAAGGCCATTGATCCACATCTTGGAGGGGGAGAAAGTGTGCATCCAGACGATGATACCTGCACACCCATCATCATAGTTGGCCTCCTTGATCCACTTCTCAATCTCTTCAGGTGTTTTCAAGGTTGCCTTATACACTACCTTGCAAGGGATATCCCTAGAGGCATCAAGCCCATTTGCCATTATCTGGGATTGCTGTGCAACCTTATCCAAGGTCTGCGGCCCATAGAGAGACTGCGAGCCGACAAGAAACCAAAATTCATACTCTTGTAGTGGTTTTCTGTTCATATGTGTGTCCTTTTCCTTCAATGCCATCAGGGTGGTCATATCCGTTTGACTTCATGGTATTGTACCTGTGCGTTTACGTTAACGCAATCCTATTACTATCATTATGGCAATCAGATCATTTGTCAAGTAGTATTTTTAAGCAATGGATTTTGAACTAAGCCGAATATGATTTATTCCACTCGAACGATAAATGATTTTTTCCCATATGGGCTAAACTGTGTTTTAATGGAGGAACACTAGGGAGAGAATCCCTGAAGAAGAAATGAAGAGGAAGCCCTTTGTCTGTTGGAACTTTCAACGGCTTCCTCTTCACCATAAGACATGAAAACAGTAGCACCGAAGCGGATCAAGTTCAAGAGAAGTAGTATGTCCGTAGTTGGAAAGTAGAGGCTATCCTGTTTTTGACGGAAGACTGGAAGCCGGTTGATATCCTAACGGTAGGATATCAACCGGCTTCCTACCTCCGTCAGTTAAGAATATCATCGATCCTCCAGCTGTAAAGACTCGAGCTCCGCTCTGGCCTTTACAGTAGTTATTCTATTTGGCTATGTTTGACAATATGTATTGAAACACTACTATTCACCTGTTAAGTGTTGTATAATTGAAATATGAAGAAG
>JAEINL010000132.1 GCA_016342655.1 Sphaerochaeta sp.
GCCCTAAAAAGAGCTGGTTTGAGGTATGGATATGGGGATTATTGTATACTGTAATTTTGGAGGGAATTTAGGTTATATGGAATAATCAAGTCCATGAAAATCCATTTTATATTGATGTAGTAAGTACAAAGGACATAGATATTGAAAAATTTCAAGTTGAGGAGATGCTAAAGACTATAATGGAGTTCACTTATGTTAAAAGTCGATTCCAAGAGGAAATTGAGATACAAAAAGACAAATATGACAAACTTCAATTAAATGTATTAAAAGATATGATTGTATCGTTGACTGGATTGCTGGAAATTCATGATACATATACTATAAACCATAGTCAAAACGTTGCGGATATTGCAAAAAAGATTGCCATAGAGATGAATTTCTCTAAGGCTAGGGTTGTTCAAATATATTACGCTGGATTAGTTCATGATATTGGCAAAGCTTTAATTCCAATAGAGATAATTAATAAAAATGGGAAATTAACCACTGCTGAGTACAAAATAGTTAAGGAACATCCAGGGAATGCATATAAAGCATTAATTAATGCTGAGGCGCTGAACTTTATAGCAAGAATTGTTTTAGAGCATCACGAACGTTGGGATGGGCAGGGATATCCTAATGCAATCACAGGTGAAGAGATCTGTATAGAGTCAAGAATTCTTGCATTAGCAGATTCTTATGATGCTATGACTTCTGATCGTCCATATCGTAAAGCTTTCTCAAAAAAAGAGGCGATTGCTGAAATAAATAAAAATGCAGGCAAACAATTCGATCCAAACATTACAAGAATTGCAATTGAAAAGGTTTTCAATTTTCTGTAATCATTGAGAATGTCCTATACATCAATTAGGCCACTCACATGATGGCAATTCGACAAGCAGTTTCAAGTCGTTCGTTAAAATCAATGTGAAAGTCAAGAAGTTTTTTCTCAACAACTCTGCTAGTACGACAGACTGAATGTTTGGAAATACGTCTTGTCTGGGATATTTCATTCATCGACATCCCTTGTGGACCTAAGCTCAAGAATAAGCTTAACATTGATTTTTCTGGCCATTTGGGGCCTCCTCAAAATGTGATAACGGAACTGATCTGTTCCATTGTCACTATCCTGAGGCATAAAGACTGATTTGTGGATGTAAATGTGATTCCTTAGAAACATTGAAGCCAAAACAAACGATGCCCATGCTGCCACAAGTGGTGCTGAATGTGCAAATGGTGGTGGATTACGTGCGAATACTCATAAGTATCATAGATAGATTGCAATCAGGAAAAGCACTTCACTCCTACTCCTACTATAGTCCTGAAACAAACGAAAACTTCTATGCTTCTCTTTCAAAGAACCTCTCCATATGTCTCGAAACAAGACTCCCTTGTTTCACAAAGAACACCGGCTTGCCCAAGGGGGCAGGGACGGTGTGCCAGCCTTTCGCAAATGCCTTCCTATCGTAGGCAGACACAAACGAATCATCAGGAATATAGACTCTGGCCTTGGTAGCATTTCTTTTCAAAATTGGGGCTACCAACACGTCAGGCCCATAGAGAAACTGGCTTCTCATAGGTTTCAGCTCCGGATAGATAAGGCTCATCTCCCTGATAAAGGGAAGGCCTGTCTTCTGATACTCCTCTTCCAACGTGATCAGATAGGGGTGCAGGGCGTTGTGCAGACGTACAAGGAATCCAATCATCCTGATAAGGGCCTCATCCTCATAGTACTGCACATTACGCTCGGGCTTGTTTCCCTCATGACTACGCATGAAGGGGGAGAATACTGCAAGCTCTGCCCATCGTATGGCAAGGGTCCTGCTGCGCTTCACCCAGCCAAGGGTGGTGTAGCCACCCATGTCCGAGTGCCAGTAGGGAATGCCACACAGCCCTAGGCTGATGGCGGCTGGCACGACACTGGCAAGACCATCATCCTTGTCCCAATTGACCATCTGGTCTCCTGCCCAGCTCATATCCATGACTGGGGCGCTGCCAAGATAGCCGCTACGGCTGAAGAAGAAACATTCCCCACTCTTCCCTTCTTCTTCAATGGCCTCCCTGTTAACCTCTGCCCAGAGGACCGGATAGAGGTTATGGGTACGTTCAGCTTCACTTTTGTCAGAGAGCACACAGTCGGTGGGCAGGAACTCTGCAAAGTCAGCCATCCAGCCAGAGAGGCCGATACCGATCATATTCTTCTTGATGATGGATTTGATCCACGCCCTTGCATCACTGTTGGTCAGATCTATGATGGCAACATCAAAGGTTGTTATCGTAACAGCATAGTCCTCCCCTTTCTTGTTCTTCACACAGAAGCCTTGTCTTGAGGCTTCCTGGTACATGGGGCAATCCATGGCAAGGTAGGGGTTGATGTATCCCAATATCCTTATGCCTCGTCTGTTCATATCTTTGACAAACTGGGGAAAAGCTGGATAGGCTTCCTTGTTGTACTCCCAGTTCCACAGCAGTTGGGAGCCAAAGCTGGTAATTCTCTTTCCAACCCAGTCCTGCAGCCACACCGAAGTGATGCAACCAGGTGCGTTGGATTCGAATGCGGCAAGCTTTGCCAAGACAGCCTCACTGCCTCCCTGGAGGCCAAGGCTCATACCTTCGCCCACCCAGGAGGGAAGGTTTCTTTGCCTGCCCAAGTTCTGGCTAAGGGCGCCTACTGATTCTGCAAGGCTAGAGGTAAGGGTCAGCGAAAGGGTTTCAGGGATTTGCCAGAATTGGAGAGAATAAGCACCCTTTTCCTTGAAGTCAAAGAGTGCATAGGAAGAGCTTTCTGCATACAAGGCCCTGCTTTTGGTCACAAAGGCAGGCATTGAGAAGTAAGTGCTGTATCGTGACCCTCCAGCCCCTGCTGCAATGTCACAACAGAGCTTCACTAGATTGGGCCCCCTTCCCAGCCCTTGTTCCTGCACCCAGATGGGTATGGCAAGACTGCGAAGGTCTACAAAGGAGTACTGTTCCCCACATCCGAAGATGGGTTCGTTTTCATCACAGGCAAATTGTATCTGGAATCTGTTGATGGGCTTGTCAGTAACAGGGGCAAAGGAGAACTGCACTGTGTTGTCTGACGAAAGGGCTATGCTAAGGCTCCCATACCCTTCATACAACAAAGTCAGGAGATCATTGTCTACAGAGCCTACAATTGGTTGGGGTAAGGCATACCAGACTACCTCCGCTTCCTTGATGGTATAGGAGCCATGGCTAGAGGAGAAGGAGCCAAGCCCAGTACCTAGCTTGAGCAGAGGCTTCCCTACTCTGTCTGTTAGGATGAGTGTATCGTGCAGATAGAGTGAGAACCCAAGCGGTGTCTTCCTTACTTCCAACATGGTGAGCAACCTCCATCCGTTTACTACTGTGCATTCTTTACTTTCCAACTGAAAGTTAACCCATATTCCACACTAAAGCAACCATTAGCCATTATTTTCTTTACATCTGTATAAGTAGAGTGTATTATTTTCATCAAGAAAGAAAACAAGGAGTGCTAATCATGCAAGAGAGAAAGGTAACAACGAAGACTCTGTTAGCCTATGGTAGTGGTGATATCTACGGGGGTGGTTCGTTTCTTATCATCAGCACCCTGTTCATCTTCTTCCTTTCCAATGTGGTGGGTCTCTCCCCTGCAATGGCAGGATTCATCATATTTGCAGGCAAGGCATGGGATGCCGTCAGTGATCCCCTGTTCGGGTGTATCAGTGACAGGACAAAAAGCAGGTTTGGACGAAGAAGGGTTTTCTTTCTTATAGGCATAGTCCCTGTTGCCTTGAGCTTCTTCTTGTTGTGGATCTCAGTGAAGTTTGACAATACGTTTTTTACTGTAGCGTATTACTTCTTTGCGTACCTGTTCTTCTGTACGGTATTTACTTCGGTGATGGTGCCCTACAATGCCTTGGTTACCGAGATCAGCACAGACTACAGGACACGGACCAGGCTTTCTGGTGCCAAGATGCTGTTCTCACAGTTCTCAGCCCTCATTGCAGGGACTGTACCTGGGTTCATGATCAACAACCTCTATAAGAATGACCAGGCAAAGGGTTTCTTCTTGGTTGGTTTGTATTTTGGTATTTTCTACGCCATACCTTGGATAGTTGTCTTCAAGGGGACCTGGGAATCAGAAGAAGTGGCAAAGGCCCAGAACCAGTCCTTGAAGGAGTCCTTCAAGAACCTTTCTTCTCTGATGAGGAACAGGACCTACAAGATCCACATCACCATGTATCTGCTCGCCTATAGTGCAATGGATATCATGAGTGCAGCATTCATTTACTTCGTCACCTACTACTTTGGAAGACCTGAGATTTACATCTTCTGCCTGGGTTCGATGTTGCTGTCCCAAATCATATGCCTACCGCTGTATCTGTTCCTTGCAAACAAGATCGGCAAGGGAAGAAGCTATACCATAGGGGCGATCATTCTCAGCATAGCGATGTGCAGTTTCCTGTTCATCCCCTCCGATGTGACACTCCTTTTCCTGATTGTTCTTTCCTGTGTTATGGGAGTCGGCTTCTCTGCCATCATATCGATGCCTTGGGCAATGCTTCCCGAGTCTTCTGACGTGGATGAGCTTCTCAATGGTGAGGCACGCTCTGGTGCGGTAGCCGGGATGTTTACCCTGATAAGAAAACTTGTACAGGCTTTCGTGCTCTGGTTGTTCGGCACCCTACTCTCCCTCATTGGTTTCAATGCTGCGTTACCACAACAGGAAGAATCAACCATAACGGGCATCAGGTTGATTTTCTGTATAGCCCCGCTACTCTGTATGATAGTTGCAGCAATAGTATCCCTTCGTTACCCAGTAACCCCAAAGACCTTCAGAGTAGTCAGAAACGAGCTGGACAGGCTGCATGCTGGTGGCTTGAAGGAGAATGCAGAGGTGGAGACAAAGAGGCTCTGTGAGAAGCTGACAGGGCATGTGTATGGGTAGGTAATCCTTTTAGAAGGGCAATGGTTAGTTAGTCTGGCATCTCTGTAATCAGTCATTCATAATCCATTAGTTGAAAAATAATAGCAATCAGACAAGTTTTTATGTAAACCGAAAATGGATTTTTCCTCCTACCTTAAATACGGTGGGTAAATCCGGTCAATTTATAGCTAGATTTTGTT
>JAEINL010000133.1 GCA_016342655.1 Sphaerochaeta sp.
CCATTAAAACACAGTTTAGCCCATATGGGAAAAAATCATTTATCGTTCGAGTGGAATAAATCATATTCGGCTTAGTAAAATAATAGCAATCAGACAAGTTTTTATTGAGAATCTGAGTTCAAGGGCGTATATTTGTGTATGAAGCCTTTAGGTTGATAGCTACTATCAAGGGGAGAAACAATGGACACTAGAATAATGTTAGGAAACGAGTGGAGAAAAGACCAAAAAAAGTTGACCAGAGACATTTTGGAACGAGTAGATGTCGTAGCTTTTTCGTTTGATTCCCCAACGAAGCGAGAGTAGCACAAGCATTACCATGCTTCCATTACCGAGCGAGTGCCGGGAAAGCAAGGTGAGATACCCCGCCCCTTGGGGCGGAAAAGGAGGCAACGCCTCCTAGGGCTAGGGCTTGCCCTGGGGTATTGATACCTTTCATTGTTCAGAGCATAACAAAGGATGCACACGCGATCACCTTGATGGAAGGTACGGCTATATTACTATTTCCGATGCCCTACGTGATGAATGGAGAATATTTGACTATGAATCAGATGAGCTACTCGAAACGTATGCCTCTATCGATGCCATCATCGATGGTGGATGGAAAGTAAGCACCTAAGGATATCCCTCGAGTAGATGCCACTGATTAGCAATCGCATGAGAATGCATAAGAAAGTGAGAACCCATGATTCACATTACGGAGCTGGAATTTTGTTTTGGACCCAAGAAGCGAAGGATTGGCTCCTTGTTTTATGCTGTAGACAATCCTGATAAACTACCTACCTTTGGAGTAGTCACCTACTGTTCTCTCTCTTTTCGTATATGCCTACCAACGCTTTGGACAAGAGGACGTTGTTCGCTTTGGTCATACCTTGTTGATGAACTGCTTCAGTCCCTTAAAATATCCTTCTGGGTCATCCCACATGGCCATATGACCGGCATTATGACAATAAAGGTATTCACCCTTTGGCAACTGTCCTGCCATCCATTTCATGTATGAGGGGTCCATGGTGTCATATTCAGCACCAATGACCAAAGTAGGTACGGTAATCCGAGGAAGGTCTTTTGACCTGTCCCAAGTTTCCAGGACTCCTGCAATGCCGAATTCACTCGGACCTTGCATATAGACATAGAGGTCTTTGTTTACATTACCCAGTGATGATATCACACTCTCTGGCCAGTCGTTCATCGGCCGTCTCAGTACATGACGTTCATAGTACGGAACCAACAAGGTTTCATACTCTTCACTTTCATACTGCCCAACAGCTTCCATTTCCTTGATGCGCTTCAGCACGGCAACGTCCATTTGTGGTCCCAGCACTTCATCGGCATACCTCTGGTAGGCAACACAGTCAGCCATCATATTGCTTATGACCAGCCCTTTCAGGGCATCAGGATGTGCAAGGGCATATTCCATTGCCAAGACACCTCCCCAGGAGTGGCCTAGGAGGAAAAAATTGTCCGGCCCCAAGCCCAAGGCCTTCCTCACTTGGTCCACTTCATCGACAAACCGTTCAATGGTCCAAAAAGAACGATCAGCAGGATTGTCTGAATTATGGCTGCCTAGCTGGTCATAGTAGATATATTCAATGTCACTATCAGAAAACCACTCTTCAAAACTCTTGAAGTACTCATGGCTCATACCGGGCCCACCATGCAAGAGCAACAGTCGCTTCTTTGGGTTGTTGCCACAGCGCTGTATCCAGACTTTGAAATCCCCCTGTAGGGTGTGGATTGGAATCATCTTTGTTTCTCGCTCCATGCGTTCCTCCTTGTAGGATTGTTTTCTAGAGTGTACCTCATCTAATCACGTATTGCAGTGAGAATGTTCTCGAGAGACCATGAAAATTCCTCGCAGCGGACGTACCTCCCGCTTTCCAATGGAACCGGCACAATTCCCCTACCCCTTCACCCTTGCATGTATCTCATCGATAATAAGCAGGGCCTTATTCATACCCATAGATTGAATGGCCAGGTAAGTGGCGATGTAGTCATATACCAAAAAGGAAGGATTCCCCTACAGCCATCACCACACGGGCTTTACCTGTACTTTCTCAGATCAGCCAGGCCTCGTTGTTCACACTTCTCAAGTTCTTCACAATGGTGGGAGAACGCTTACACAGCACACTAAAAAGCGGCATAGACGTAAGCCGTATTGAACTCCAGGACATTAATCCTCCCAAAGACATACGAGACCAGAGGGAAAAGCAGATGCGAGCAGGACGAGAGTGCAGGAAGCCCTTTTGATTGCTGAGGGACAGAAACAGGCACAGATCTTAGAAGCCGAAGGGTTGAAACAATCAGAAATCCTCAAAGCAGAGGGAGAAGCCCGAGCACAAAAAGCCAATGCAGAAAGCGAGACCATTCGTTTGGTAAGCGATGCATTCAAAGGTACGGGTGACCCCACCAATTACCTCATCGCCACACGATATATCGATACCTTGTCACACATGGTATCGGGATTCCCTATGAAGCGACAGGAGTCCTATCCTCCATTGGGGGGATCAAGGAACTATTCAAGGGAGAAATAAGCAATGTATAGGCATATGTACAGATCTATTGATACACCTGCTGCATGAATACATTCTGCATGAAGAATAAGAACATATAGGAAAGCACTGAGGCCATGATTGGTGTCGCTACCCAACCCAGACTGATTTTCCCAAGTAGTCTGAAATTTATGCTCCGCCAAGCGCCCTTGGCAATGCTTATCCCAATGACAGCCCCGACACAGGCTTGTGACTGCGAAACCGGAATCAATGGCAGTGCAGGTAAGCCCCGGCTAAGGGCCCAGTGGGAGAGTTCCTGAGATGAAAACAAAAACAAGACCAGAGCGGTTGAAACAATTACCACAAAGGCAGATACAGGGGAAAGCTTGAACAAATTGTTTCCAACAGTCATCATAACCCGTTTTGAATAGGTAACGACACCTACAGAAATAGCAACTCCTCCTAACAGGAACAGCTGTTGTATTCCGGAAATGCGTAAACCAACTAATTCGACAGCATTGAAATCTGTTGCCGATACAAAGACACCCATTACATTGGCGATATTATTGGCACCAAGGCTATAGGCCCCAAAGATACCGGCTAGGATGAGACCTGTGCGCGTATAACGGTCAAGCATAATCATATGGATTGTCGAACTATTAACCAATCGTCTCACCAACAGGAAAATACCTATGGCAAAGATTGCTGCAAGAATCGGACCATACACCCAAGTGCTTACAATCTTGCTGAGAACGGCGGGATCGGTAGGATTACCCGAATACACATTCCAACCTATGATCGCACCGACAATGGCCTGTGTCGTAGAAACCGGAAGTCCAAGACGGGTCATCCACATGACAGTGAAAGCCGCACAGAAGGAAACAACAAAGGCTCCTGCAAGGGTATTGACAGAGCCCAAGGCTCCCAATCCCTTGGATGCGCCACTCCCACTAGCAACTGCACCAATGACAATGAATACACAACAGATGATTGCAGCTGTCCGAAACCTAACCATGTGGGTTCCCACAGCAGTTCCAAAAATATTGGCTGCGTCATTGGCACCGAGCGACCATCCCATAAAGAGTCCGCTTGATAAAAAAATGACAAATTCAAATCCCACAACAACCTCCACTTGGTCCGTTCAGCTGAACAACGATAGGTCAAACCATCCGTTTGACGGTATAGATGAGAAGATTTTTGGAGATATCTTCAGAGATATCAGATAAGCTGGCTAAACGCTCGCAGAACCGGCGAATTTGTTCTTTCCTTGCTAATTCAGGAACTTCAGAAGAGCTAAAAATTCTTCGTATTACCTGTTCCTCAATCCTATCAACCTCCTTTTCATAAAAGACGACTTTATTCACATGGTCCTCCACCATTTTGGTTTGGGAAAAAAGTGCTCGAACAGCAAGCATAAGAGCATCTACTGCACGCACAGAATCCTCACACATGAGCGAAATATCTTCCTTGATAAAATCAGGAAAACAAGGCTTCTCCATGGAGAGTTCAAGCAAAACCCGTTTGGTATAGTCAATTACATCGTCTAAGTCATCCATCAGCTTGAACACATCTGCCCGAGTATCGGGAATTAGCATGAATGCGTAGAGTTTGTATTTGACAACCTTAAGGCCATCGTCAGCTTTACGTTCGATAGCTGAAACCTCCTTACGCCTTTCATCAAACTTATCCAGATGACCGGCAAGATAATCCTTCATAGCCTTTTCAAAATGTAAGGAAGCTGTGCTTACGTAACAGAGATATCCTTCAATATTCTCCATTAGCTCTTTGCTTTTATTGGTGAAGACCTGCATTTTTATCTCTCCTTTGAAACATTTCCAGTGTATCACAATAAATTGGACAATATGAGGGTATTTGCATACCCTAGCAAAGAGATATACATAAAGCAAGGAATATATGTGTTTAATTGTGCTTAAATGTACTTAATGAGCCAAATGTATTGTATAAACATCATAAAGAACCAATTTTACCCTGCAATAACGTACAATCATGTAACCTCCAAGTTATCTTTATGGAGGGCAGCAGGACAACCAAACAGGTATCATGCCTGGCATTACTATTGCGCCTGTAGATGTTATCAGAGGGAACCAAAGGTCTTCTCATGCGCTAGGAGAGATTCGGCTTTGTTCCCAGGGGCGAGGAGGATAGCACCCTTTTGCTAGAGGGAGCTGACAAGGCACTTGGGTAGAGACCAAGTACAAGCTTATAGACCTTAGTGAAGTGTATGCTTCGAGGGCTTTGCTTCCTGTGTTCTCAATCTGAGGGGAGGTGTCTAGGTAGTTGATACCCTGAAGGGCCTTTGTAGGGTTTGCCTCGTGACAATACGTGTTTGCGACCCATAAACGTGATGGCACTTACTGGGCAAAAATTATCAATGTTCACAACTTAATTTTGACAGTGGGGTGAGTACCCCCCTGAAACCAAATTAATTGTATTTGTTGCAATAA
>JAEINL010000134.1 GCA_016342655.1 Sphaerochaeta sp.
GGATTACAAGGATCTCAAGACGATTCCACGATTCTGATGTCCTCTACCCATTTACCCCGAAAAACTATCTACACCCATACAAAAAAGGGCTATCAGAGGTATTTCTGCAAGTATTCCCTTGACTGTTTCTTCTCTTCCAGATCAGGAAAAAACGTCTGGTTTTTTGTCTCAATGTCTATGCTGCCCTCATAGCCACTTTCTTTCAACAGCTGTATGATGGCGCCCCAGTCACTGTCCCCTTCCCCGGGCAGCACTGAGCTAATGGCTTTGTCTGGGGAATACAGTCCGATGGCCTTGAGCAAATCCCAGTCGACACGGGCATCCTTGCCATGGACATGCTTTACCCTGGGAAGCCATTTCTTCAATTGCAACACAGGGTCGAGGAAGGCTTCCACCTGGTGGCAGGGTTCCCATTGCAGGCCAAGCCTACGATCATCAAGGGCATCAAACATGAGGGCCCAGGCTTCGCCGTTGATGGCTATGTTCCAGTTGCCCCTCTTCCAAAGGTCTCCCATCCTACAATTCTCAAACAGGAGTCCAGGACAGTCATGCTTGTACGCAAGATCCAACAGAGAGGAGAAGGTTGCTTTCCATGCTGATAAGGAGTCTTCCACACTTCTGCCTGTCACCCTACCAGCAAAGCCGGTCACATAGGGGGAGCCGAACAGGGAGGAATGGGTGATGAGTGATTCCCACCCTGACAGGGTATCGGCAGAGGAGAGTGTATTGCCAAAGATGGAGAGCGCTGAGACTTCCAAGGGACTTGCGGCAACAGTATCAGCAAGCTGGGGCAGATCAGAAGATTTCAAGGACTGCCAGAATGCTATGTTTATGGTTTCAAAGCCCAGGGAAGAGAGCGTCTCCAGGGAGGAGGGAGTAACTTCATCTGCACACAGGACAGCACCTAGCTTAATTGACATTGTTTCATCTCCTCTAAGATTTCTTGTACCAGCAGGCCGTCAGACAGTGTCGGCCTCGCAGGTACGCTATTGTCCACCCAATCGATGAAGGATGCATAGGTCGAAGTAACCTTAGGAGGACCTTCAACAACAAACGAGTCGGTTTCCGATGTGACCTTGACTGATTTTCGTGATCGTGAGGAATCTAAGGTAGCCTGACCGCGTGAACCGACTACTGAAATACTCACAGCATCACTATCAGAGGGTGAGACTTGTGTGCAGGACAGATGACAGGGAATGCCTGCACCTACCTGCAAGGAGCCTTCATAGGCAACAGGGACAGAGCCATTACCCAAAAAGGTCTGGTGGTACTCTTCAGCCAAGGGAATCGTCCCGTCAAGGACAAGCTCCCCGAGAAGGACAACAGAGGTTGTTCGCATGAAGGTAACCGAATCGAACAGGAAGAATAGTGCATCGACAAGGTGACTTGCCAGATCTGCAATACAGCCTCCGTTGCCCCCTTTTGGCAGGAGGCACCATTTCCAACGGGGGTCTGTTCTCCAGTCGCCCCAGGCGTTTGTGAGGACCCACCCTTGGTTGTACTGTATTGTCACCGACAAGAGCTTTCCCAAGGTATCAGAGGTAACAACTGTCCTAAGGGCATGAAGGGCTTGCAGGTTCCGCTTGGAGTAATTTCACCATAGAATGCAAGTTAACGGCGTGTGAGGCTCCTACGATGCTCCTAGCATCATATAGGGTGCTCCCCATGGGTTTCTCTGCAAACAGGGCAAACCCCAAGGCAAGGGCAGTCGCACAGCAGGATAGGTGATACCTGTCAGGAAGGGCACAGGAGACTGCATCCGCTTTGCCCCTCATCAAAGAGAGATCGTCTAACGAGGATGATCTCCAGGGAACGGCATACAGGGTGCAGAAGGTATCCAGGTTTGTAGGGTTATGGTCTATGGCTCCTACGATGATTACCCCCAGCTGTTGGAACTTCTTAGCCTGATAGGTGCCCATTCCTCCACACCAGACTATGATGATTCTCATATCAGGCCCTACACTCAGTTGTCGATTTACGTATGACAAAGCCGGTATCCAGCCATTTTTGCTCGGGTGAACTCTTCTTCTGGATCATGTCGATTGCCATTTCAGCGGCAATGATCCCCATTTCAGTAATGGGGTGGTCGACAGTAGTCAGGGGGGGGGCACTTGTCCCTGCTGGCTGGAAGTTGTCATAGCCTATGACTGAGATGTCCCGTGGGACATGCAGGCCTTGCTCCATACAGGCCTGCATGAAGCCGAAGGCTTGTCGGTCACTGGCTGTCATGACCAGGGAAGGGCGTTGTCGCATCTTATCAAGCGACTCAAAACCTGATCTTCTGGAAAAGTCCCCTTCAATGATGTGTGCATGTATATGGTTAAGAGATGCTTGTTCTTCAAATACGGCAAGGCGGTCCTTCCCGTTCTTAAAGCGAAGGTCACCTGTGATGTAGGTTATTGAGGGGTGTCCTAAGGAAGTTGCGTGTGCTATGGCTTTCTGCATGCCGATATCTGGTTTTGCATAGATGCTTGCTGCACCTTCCTGGTAGTTGTTGACCAGGACAAAGGGTATTTCATGGTCGATCATCGGTTGCAGGCCTGTAAAGTTGTCCTGGGTAATTGCAAAGACAAGGCCGTCAAAGCTATGGGAGTTGATCAGTTCATTATACGTCCGGTATTTTCCCAAGTGGTTTTCAAAGACAATCCCTATGGTATAGTCGCGTTTCATGGCACCAACAAGGAGGCCGTCAAGCAAGGAGGGGAAGTAGGATCGGGTGAAGGGCATGATGTTCTTGTAGTAGGGGACGACAAAGCCGAGGGAGAGGCTTTTGTTACTTGCGAAGAGGGTGGCTGTGCGTGAGGGATAGTAGCCAAGCAGTTCTGCCTGTTCTCGGACCTTGCGTTTTATGTCACCACTGATCAGGGGGGAATCGTTCAAGGCACGGGAGACCGTGGATTCGGATACGTTTGCTGCCTTAGCTACATCTGCCCTTCCTATACTCTTATTCATACTTCCTCATAATTCAGAGATGTAATAGGGTCATTCCCCAACGAAGCGAGAGTAGCAAAACCTTACCATGGTTCCATTACCGAGCGAGTACCGTAAAAGCAAGGTGAGATAAAGCGCCCCTTGGCTCAAAAGGAGGCAAGGCCTCCTCTTTCCAGGGGTTGCCCTAGGGTATTGATACCTTTCATTGTAGAGGGAAAAGAGAGAAGAGGCAAACAAAAACCATGCTGGTGCCTAAACGTAAAAGTGACCCATCAGAAGATGGGCCACTCATTATCTAACCGAAGTTAGCTTGGATTAGAACTTGATTGTAACGGAAGGAGTAAGTGTAAATGCTGCTGCAGCAACTTCATACTTTGCCTCAGCACAGTAGGTGGCTCCACCCATTGCATATTTAGCATTTGCAGCGATTGTATACTCATCAGTACCGGCTATGTCAGAAAGATCATCCATCTGAGCCTTGAAGGAAGCACCAACTGTGAATTTATCAATCACTGTCTCATAGGAAGCCTTTACAGCAAGAGCATTAACATTAGCAGCATTCTTGAAGTAAGCAGCCCAGAGGCCAATTCCTTCAATTGTAGTAGTTGCATCAGCAGTGATTACTGTGTCTGAAGAAACAAGATCATAAATCATCTCACCAGTAGCTACGAGTGCAAAATCGAGACCGGCAAGCTTTGCAACATCAGCTTTTGCAGAAACAACAAGACCATTGTTAGAAGCAGCAGTGTAGTCATTAGTAAAACCAACAGCAGCACTAACGCCATCAATAGGATTAAAGGTTGCACCAATTACCATTGGCAAAGCTTTAAGAGTTGGGTCTGTTGAGAAATAAACCTTTACCATATCGCCATAACCAAGAGTGATACCAAAGTTATCACCAGTAGTTTTCATCTCAAGGACAGAACCATCACCATCTCTGAAGTCATTCAAGTCAGCAAGAAGAGTAGGTGCTCCACCGCCAATACCATTACCAACATGGAGGGTCAATGCGATATCGCCCATGTCGACACCTTCGGCAGCAAGAGCCTTGTCAAGGTACAACTCAGCTTTAGCAGCGACGGCAGCATCTGTATCATAGACAACACCAACTGTTGCCAAGCTAACCTTCCAGAAATCACCAGTAAAATTGACAAGGGTAGCTACTTCAGCTTCATTACCATCCTCAATTTGTGTGAAAGCGTTTGTAGCAGCAAACTTAAATGCATACCCGGTCTTGAAAGTACCACTTACTTCGAGAGGTGTAGCAGCGGACAGACCGACAACTACCATAAGAACCAGCGCCAGAGTCAATACAAACTTTTTCTTCATGACGTAAATCTCCATTTTTTTGCGTGAGAGTTTATTTGTAACATCAGTATGTCGATGCACTTTGTGAGTAGAATGGAAGAATGGTGTTGGAACTGTGGAATTGTATAAGTGGAATATGTGGAAAAGGGTAGTTGTGTGTGGGATTCTTGTATTTGTGTAGTTTCTGTGTTCATACAATTCCTTTATGTAGAAATTAAGAAGGTTACAAAGACAATATCACTTATACCGTCAACAATATTGCAGTACATAATTGATTGTACTATCATACAATTATGATATACCTTTTCGCATCGGACATCCACGGTAGTGCATAGTATATGCATAAACTTATGGAAGCCTATAAGAGAAACAAAGCCTCCAGATTGATACTTCTGGGAGATCTGTTATACCACGGCCCTAGAAATGATCTTCCTACAGAGTATAACCCTAAAAAAACATATGCGCTACTAAATAGTGCAAAAGAATGAAAGGTATCAATACCCCAGGGCAAGCCCTGGAAAGAGGAGGCGTTGCCTACTTTCCCGAGCCAAGGGGCTCACGTATCTCACCTTGCTTTCCCGCCACTCGCTCGGTAATGGACCCATGGTAAACAATATGAATGTGACCCCTGAATTTGCAATATCGCGGATTTGGCATTACAATGGTCATATCTAAAACT
>JAEINL010000135.1 GCA_016342655.1 Sphaerochaeta sp.
AATTTTCTTGGACCGAAAATATTCAGCAGTTTGGGCTCGATATAGCCTTAAAATCTAGAGAAATGCCCACTCTTGAGTAAGCTGGAATCCTCTAAATGAGGGGGAATGGGGGTTTTGTCGCTCAGGGCGCGTTCCTTGTTGATGAGTTTGCTCATTGGTGCAAACACTCCTGTGGTTCGGGTGTCAGGATAACTGGCAAAGGTATAGTTGGTGTAGTTGTATGGAGGAATTGCCAGAATTTGGGAAGTTTCTTCACCATCTAAAACGACAAGATATTCCATACCTGAGGGTGCTTGCACGGGAAGGGAGGGAGAGTACAGAAGCTCCCCTCGGTCTCTTACATAGGTGTCGAGGCCTATAAGAAGCTGCTCTTTCGTGAAATCAAGCTGTCTGGAAAAAATAAAGTCAAGGGAGAGGAATGATGCATCCATCCGTACTGCAAGCTCTTGTATCAAACCTTCCTTCTCTTGCACGAGTGCACCCGTTTTTTTGGGTTTGACAGCCTCATACGCAAGTAGGCCGTAATTTTGTTCAGGATCAATGGTGTTATGCCAGAGGATCTGTCTGTCATAAGGGATCATGTAGGGTTCTGTGGTCCAGGTCTTTTTGGCCCACTCATCCATCCACTCGAAAATGATGCCACCTGCATACCCTTCTCTCTCCATAGCCTCGAACATCCTGATGATTCCTTCAGCCTGTTCGGTTTCTGTCTTTCCCCCATGATGGTATCCATCGGGACTGAAATGGGCATTTCCCATGCCTGTTGCAATGCCGAATTCTGCAACGACTGCAGGGTAGGTCGTGTGCACCTCTTTGAATGCTTTGAGGTATCCTCCATAACGGAACCTTCCTTGTGCATCCTGATACGAGTCATATGAGGGGTCGTTGTTCATGAAGTCCGGGTAATTCGGGTAGATATGATATGCCCCGAAGAGTCCGGCTTTCATGGCAGGACCTTCCAGCAATTGGTTGATGTCCACACTGGTACGGTCGTTGTATTCTTTGATCTTTTCACCAAACTCATTCCGTTCGGACTCATGTTCCAAGATGTCCAGTGTCGGCCAGTTGACAATGGCAACGGGATGTTGCCATCCATATACTGCTTCTTCATACTCCATCAGATAGTCAATGCTCTGCGCCAGCCAGGCCTCAGTAGGAGTGGCTTGTTCTGTTACATCAAGATATCTTCCTGAAAAGGTATAACCAGCATTCAGATTGTCCGTTTCTTCAACTTCATGGGGTTCAAGCTCTCTTCCCACCAAATATCCAATGACATAGGAGGATATATCATGGGTATAATCTCCCCAGGCTCTGCCCCTTCGTTCTTCAATTGTGGCATTCCCGTGGATTGCATTCACCACATGCTCAATTTCTTGTTCGAATTCCCTCTGATAGGTTTCATCAAGATAGTCATCACCTGCAGGCTGTTCTTCTGGCCAGATTTCTTGCATGAGGTAGAGAGGGTTATCGTGGTGGATACGGTTATAGAGGGCGAAGGCATTGTAGAACTGTGGATCGAGAAGCGTGTAGATACGAACGGTATTGGCACCTAGTTCGCCGATTTGTGTAAGCCAGCGGTAATAGAGGGCTTTATTGTTGGGGAAGCCTGTGAACCATTTGCCTGGCATGGCGATGCCGATATTCACCCCATGGATGAAGAGGTCCTGCCATCCCTCTTCAGTCCATATCTGGAGTAGGTTGTCATGGGTCCGTGCAATAAGGTTTGTTGTTCCTTCGCTCGTGAAAACCGGGCTGGCTGGTGGGATTGGTGATGCTTTTCTCCCTGCCGCTTCCTTAATGATCGCCCGCATGAGAGGTATGTAGATTTTCCAATAGAACGCTTGTTCCTTTTCACTCAGGTATTTCATGGCAGTGGCCACACCTTGCATAGTGGAGAAACGAAGGATGTTGGGACTGTAGGCCCAGTTTCCAGCAAAATAATAGGTCTTATGATTTGCAGTTTCTCCAAGAATGATTGCAGGGAAGGAAGGCTCCAACCCATGAGAGCGCAGTTTTTCCAAACCTTCAGGGGTAACATCCAGAGTATAGGTTGCAAGTACCTTAGCTCCCTCAAGTGGTTCAACAATGTCGAACAGATGCTTATATTTGTTGCTTCCTTCTTGTCCAAGCAGCGTTTTACCGGCTTGCGTGAAGGCAAAGGTGTTGGCTTTCTCCCCTATATCCTCATTGGACTGTAAGACCAGAAACTCGTCATTGGTGTTATATAGGATAATACCACTTCCTGTATAAGGCCAGCTTTGGGAGGAGTTTGCTTCATGCTGGGCTAAAATCCAAGAAGGTGTTTCTCCTTGGGAGGAAAGGTCTTCAACAAACTGTCCTGACCAGCCGGTCCAACGGGACCTGAACATCTCATACAGCTGTGCTTGTATATACGATGGTGTTGGGGTTGCGAAGGTGTTGAATTCAGCGATGAGAGTGTTTTCTTCATCTCGATTGAGATAGGCTTGCAAAGCCTCCACATCTTCTTGTGAGGTTCCCCCATAGATCAGATTGCTGGTATTTTCTCCTGTCTGGGTTCTGGAGAAGCCACCTTCTGAACGGTATACGCCATAGGTGTCAGCTATATATATTATATCGGTTTCTGAGGCGATAGGGGCAAGGCTTTGTATCCGATCCTGTTCGTTCGCGAGAGGGAAATACCCCTTGTAGGTCGAGGTGGCTTTGAAAGGCTTTCTTTCAGGGGTAAGAATTTTCTCATTGCGCAAGAACCAGGCGAGGGCAAGGTGGTGTTTTACCAAACCATCGGGAACGGTTTTGTTGTAGATGGTAAATGATAGGGGGCTGGGTGTTTTAATGACATACAGAAGTGTGGGCAAGAGTATGAGAAAGATGACAAACAAGGTTATGATAAGGGGAAAGCGTGCAGTAGCTTTTCCTGGAGTTTTTGGCTTTCTCTTTTTGTGGCGTTTCATGGTTTTCAGTATATGACGTTTTTGTCGCGTTTGCCATGAAATATCGGAGTTTTAGCAACGGTTTAGGCAATGAGGCCCTTTTGAGCGACCAACCGATGCCACTGTAGGTATCCAATTAGATTTTGCTACAGCAGGACGTCTTGAGATGTCTGATATCAAAAAAAAGGGCTATGAATTTACGCTAACTAAATAATTTTCTTTGGGAATGCGTGTATTCAATATACCAGTATTGGAAAAATACCAAGAAATGGAAAAAGCTGTTGCTCAGCAACGACTTCTTAGTGGAGGTAAGGGGAATCGAACAGCCATCGAAACTACGAAACAAGCAGGTATTTCCTCCGATAAAGATAAGTAAGGGTTGCATGATGCATCAGGATGTTTCAAGCATATTCATCCAAGTGCTGACAATTTGCTGATACGCCTAGAGAGATAAAGCCTGTCATAGGTTTGATAGTAATAATCAATGTAGCTTAATGGTTACTAAATTTTCCGGATACGGACAGTATATAGACAAGTCAGCTAGTTCTGACACGGCTCTGACCATTTTTGCCAAGGTTCCACCTGTGGTGGGGTACTCCCGTCTCTTTATTCCCCAACGAAGCGAGAGTAGCACAAGCATTACCATGGGTCCATTACCGAGCGAGTGGCGGGAAAGCAAGGTGAGATACGTGAGCCCCTTGGCTCGGAAAAGGAGGCAACGCCTCCTCTTTCCAGGGCTTGCCCTGGGGTATTGATACCTTTCATTTTTGCTTAATAATGTCTTGAGAAGAAGACAATATGTTGCATTTGAACGGAATAAATGATAAAATTTCCGTGTGAATGCAACATGCAAAAGGAGCTTATGAATTATAAAAAACAAATTGAGCAGTATCTTGAAAAGTCAGGTGGAATAATCACGGCATCATACTGTCGGAGCAAAAAGATCCCAACTGTATATCTTAGTAGACTTGTTCGAGAAGGTAGTTTACTGAGAGTATCAGAGGGTTTCTATATTTCGGAAGAAGGAATGTATGATGACTATTATTTCTTTCAATATCGTTTCAAAAAAGTAGTGTTTTCTTATGAAACAGCTCTGCATCTGCTTGGGGTAACGGATAAAATTCCTCAAGGTATGGATGTTACAGTTCATTATAGCTATAAGTTCAATGAAGTTCCTATCGGAGTGAATATCCATTATGTAAATAAGGGAATACAAGATTTGGGAGTGGTAGAAGCCAGAACCATGTTTAATAATCCAGTCAGGATTTATTCTTATGAGCGGACGCTTTGCGATTTTATTGCCCATAAAGATAAAATGGATATAGAGGTGTATATTAAGCTTATCCGTTCCTATTCAAAATATGCTAAAAGAGATCTTCATGCTCTCTATGAAATAGCAACAAGAATGGGAATTGATAAAGAGGTAAAAGCGCTTATGGAAGTGGTCTATGACTAAAGCTAAATTGACGGGACTTTGCCATAAAATCAGCAAGGAAACTGGATTAATTTTTAACTCAGTTATGCTCTATTATTTTTTAGAAAGTATATTGAACTAATCCGCTGCGCGGAAGCTTTTCACTCATAGTGCTCGTGAGTCCTACCCACCCTTGCAAGATCCTACCGGCATGAACTGTTCCCCTTACAGCTCCTCCCATATTTTGGGTGGGGTACTTTTGACCAAGGCTCTGAACCCCTCTTGCACGTGAGTCCTATCCACCCTTGCAAGATTCTACCGGCATGAACTGTTCCCTTGCAGCTCCTTCCGTATTTTAGTTGGGGTTCTTCTGACCAAGCTTCCTACCCCTCTTGCTCGTGAGCCCTATCCATCCCTGCAATATTCTACTGACATGAATTGTTTCCCTTCCAGCTCCTTCCGAATCTTGGTTGGGGTTCTTCTGACCAAGCTTCCTACCCCTCTTGCTCGTGAGCCCTATCCACTCCTGCAATAGTATGCCAATTT
>JAEINL010000018.1 GCA_016342655.1 Sphaerochaeta sp.
ATCGAGCTATTCAATGCCTTTGAGTGCCCTATCATTGGTGATTTGAACCTCGTTACCTAATTTTCCCATTTATTATGATGAAAGAGCCGAGGTCTCCCCCTACCAAGGGAGATAGCCAGGTCCCATACATTGGGTCTATGTTGAAATGCTCAGCATCGATATAGAGATCAGGCAGCACACGCTCCTTGATAACTTCATCATCGATGGGGATGGAGATAATTCTGGATTCATAGGGCTCTGTACTGACTCGCTCAATGGCGGTCATATGGGCATGTTTGCCGGAGGTGACTAGCTTGACGGCCTCTCTGCCACAGGCGATGGCCTCATCCCTATCGACAGTGCTCATCCAGGCACTCGATGACCTTCCTAGGATTCCGGGCTTCTCACTTCTGGCCTTGATGCCGAGCCTCTTGATGATGAGTTGGGCCAGGTATGCAGAGACATCCCCGAAGTAGGTTGCCCTCCCTGCAGTGAATATTGGATCCACTATCGGCTTGCCGTCCCCATAACGCAGACCTTCGCTTGCAACCACCACCACCCCACGTTTTTCTTCATAGAGGGCTTTCACCCTGGAGAGGAAAGCCTCCTCATTGAAGGCAGTCTCCGGGCAAAGGATCATATGGGGTGCATCACCGGTTTGTTCCCTTGCCAATATACTTGAGGCGGCAAGCCATCCGGCATCACGGCCGAAAGATTCGACCACCACCACATGAATGGCCAGACCTTTTACATCTTGGGCCACTTCTCGCACAGACCCTGCAAGATAACGGGCAGCTGAGGCGAAGCCTGGGCTGTGGTCGGTTTTAGAGAGGTCATTGTCCATGGTCTTGGGAATACCGCAGACAACGATATCTCTTCCTAGACATACGTCAGAAAGTTTTCTACAGGTATCCATCGTACCATTTCCTCCGGTCATCAGGACAAAGGCAATGCCAAGCTCCTGCAGTTTTTCCGCCATCAGGGTATAGTCCTCTCTATTCAGGTGGTCCCGGCTTGTACCGATTGCGGAGCCGGGAGTCTGGGGCAGCAAATCTAGTTTTTCCTGGGGAATATCAGTCAAGTCAATAATATTTCCCGCCAAAAAACCTCCGGTCCCGCCATCAGAAGCTAAAATCCGATCGATCTCACTTTGTTTTTTTGCTTCTTCGATAGCCCCAAAAAGGGAGGCGTTGATAACAGCAGTGGGGGCACCCCCATGCATGATCAGTAGGTTTCCTTTCATACATTGACCTCTTGTTTGGTATACGCAGGACCAGCGGCTGTGCTTTCACGCTCTATAAGGGTGAATGGTAGGGTTACCTGCAGTGGATAGGTCCGCTTGTCAAGAATTCTATCCAGCAAGATCTTGGTCGCATAGCGTCCAAGTTCAGCCTTCGGAACATCAATGGTCGTAAGGGAAGGGGTGAGGTAGGCAGAATTGTCGATATTGTCAAATCCGATGACTGATACCTGAGAGGGAACGGTAATCTTCGCTTCTCCAAGAGCTTTCAGGACACCGGTAGCCACCGTATCATTGGCACAGATGATTGCGCTGGGCAGCCTACCCTTGCTTACCATTTCCCTCATCCCTTCATAGCCATCCCCGGCAGTAAGAAAGGAGTCGTAGACAAAAGCAGGATCGGCTGTGAGCCCGAAGGATGTAAGCCCATCAATGAATCCGGCATACCTGTGTTCATTGAATACAGGATGCTTTTTAAGGGTAGGGCCTATGAATCCCATGTTCCGATGACCAAGACCATAGAGGTATTCAACACATCTTGCTACCCCTTTGCGGGCATCACAGAGGACCTCATCGAAATCCTGACCTATCCTGTTCAGCCCTGCATAGACCACGTACGGGATATGAGCTTTGATATAGGAAATGTTCTCCAAGGTAGTACGCCCCAATACAATGGCGCCATCAAGATGGCCCTGATTAATTGCCTGCCTGTAGCCCGCATCAGCAATGTTATAGGTTGTGAATGCAATCTGATAGCGTTCGCCTAGGGCGAGTATCTCCTTTTGGATTCCTGCAAGGATTTGGGAAAAAAAAGGGGAAAGAAACGATTCATGGTCAGAGGTAAAGATACACCCTAGTGAAAAAGTATGGAGAGAAGCCCCTACCACAGGGGCAAAAGGCCTTTGCTCGAAATAGCCCATCTCTCTTGCAACCTGAACTACCATATCAATGGTCTCTTGCTTGCTCTTGCGAGAGGTATCATTGCTGAGAATCCGAGATACTGTAGAGATGGAGACTCCACTTTTCTGTGCAATGTCTTTTAGCTTAACTACCATGCTTTCTATTCCCTTATCCAAATATTTGGATGTATATTATTGAAGAGAAAATACTACAATGAAAGGATATCATGCAAATTTATGGATTGCAACAGTTTTCCAATTAATTGGAGATAAAGGGTCTTTTATCCAAATATTTGGATTCAAAGCAAAACAAAAGGGCACATTCTTTTCTGATGCGTCATGCATATTGTAGTACTTGAGAGAAGCCAGATTGGGCATCGCTCTCGTTTTTCACACGTATCGGCACAATACGAATAATAATACTATTCTAAGGTAATCGTGCCGTTAGTGTGGTATGATGGTGATGACGGAGGAAGAGGCATGAAATATGTATCAGTAGCTCAGATGGCACGCACATGGGCAATGAGCGAACGTGGAGTACGAAAGTATTGTGCCCAGGGGAAGATCAAAGGTGCCTTCATGCAAGGAAAGACCTGGAACATTCCAGAGGGAACAGTCAGACCCGACAGAAAGCTTAAACGCTTTACACAGGCCTCGCAACTTCTTACAGTCCTGAAGGAAGAGAAGCAGAGCAAGCACCAGGGTGGAATCTATCACAAGGTCCAGGTTGACCTGACTTTCAACTCAAATCATATGGAGGGGAGCAAGCTTACCCACGACCAGACCCGCTACATATATGAAACAAATACTATTGGCCTTCAGGACATTGCAATCAATGTGGACGACATCGTAGAGACTACGAATCACTTCCGATGCATCGACCTGATGATAGATCGGGCCAATTTCACACTCAGCGAAGCATTCATCAAGCAATTGCATGCGTTGCTGAAAAACGGGACCAGCGACAGAGGCAAGGACTGGTTTGCCGTCGGTGAGTACAAGAAACTGCCGAATGAGGTCGGAGGTAGCGAGACAGTGTTGCCTGAACAGGTCGCAAAGGAAATCCGTTCCTTGCTCAATGCATACCATGCTATTGAGAAGAAGACACTGGATGACATCATCGACTTCCATGTTCGTTTTGAGCTCATCCACCCGTTCCAGGATGGCAACGGGCGTGTTGGACGGCTCATCATGTTCAAGGAATGCCTGCGATGGAACATAGTCCCGTTCATCATTTCCGATGACATGAAGATGTTCTATTACCGAGGGTTGAACAATTGGCACAAGCAGAGGACCTTCCTTCGGGAGACCTGCCTCGCTGCACAGGATACCTTCAAACGGTCTCTTGAGTATTTCAGGATTCCCTATACTCTCTAATTACCACCAACAAAGAGGTGCATACGTGTCAGACAAAGGGAAGAGACTATCCGGATGTATTCCCTCAAGCCCCCCCCTTCGGTGGTAATAATTGCCTAAATTTAGCAATACCTATAGTGTCATTGGCTCGTTTTTCTTACTGCTTTGCTCTTTCTCATTTGTCCTTGGTGTTCTTCATACTATAGGGCTGACGGGTATTCTCCAGCACATCCCTCCACAGGGAACCTTCAAGATCCACATGGTTGCGAGACCCGACTGCAACATTGATGGGAAGATGGACGAACCTGTTGTTCATCAGACCTATCAACAGTTGGGTCTTTCCCGCCATAGCCGCATGCACTGCATGGGCACCCAGGCGAGCACAGTAGATCGAGTCAAAGGAGTCTGCTGGAGTGCTTCTGATGATGTAGGAAGGGTCGATATACTTGACGTTGCACTCGATACCCTCTTTTGCAAAATACTCAAGAATCTTCTCCTTGAGGAAAATACCGATGTCCTGGAACTTTACGTTGCCTGAATCATCAGTCTCCCCTGTGGTGGGGACGAGCTCCTGACCAGCCCCTTCAGCGACCAAGACCACCGCATGGGATCGGTCAAGAATGCGCCTGCGAAGGTTGGTAAGAAATCCCATGGGACCCTCAAGGTCAAACGGGCTCTCTGGAATCAGGCAGAAGTTCACATCACTTTGGGCAAGAGACGTATTGGCAGCGATAAAGCCCGAGTGACGACCCATGACCTTTACCAGACCGATGCCGTTAAGGGCGTTCTTAGCCTCAATATGTGCACAACGGACAACCGGAACAGCCATTTGCACAGCTGTATCCATACCAAAGGAACTCTGGATGAAGGAAAGGTCGTTGTCGATGGTCTTGGGGATACCGATGATGGCTATCTTCAGGCCACGCTTCTTAATCTCGTCACTGATCTCAGAGGCTCCACGGAGAGTCCCGTCTCCACCGACGGTGACCAGGATATTGATGTTTTGCTTCTCCAAGGTATCGACGATCTCATCGACCTTCTTACCACCACCACGGGCAGAACCAAGGATGGTACCACCTTTCTCCTGGATCTCATCGACAACATCGGGATCGAGGGGGATGAGAGGCCAGGGTGTATTTTCCAGAAGACCCTGATAGCCAAACTGCACCCCGCTGATTCTTCTGACCCCATAGCGATACCAGAAGCAACGCACAACAGCACGGATAACATTGTTCATTCCCGGACAGATACCACCACAGGTGGTTATCGCTGCATGGGTATGAGCAGGGTTGTAGTAGATCTTCTCACGGGGGCCTGCAAGCTCAACGGTCTCGGAATGGCGAGGTACCGGACGCCCTTCTTCATCAATGTCGGTATCAATGCTATAGAGGATATGGTCTCCATCAGAGACGTAATCCGCTTGCCCGTCATTACGGGTAGAGCTCATCAGAATGGGGGAGGAAATCTTTGCCTCGCCCAAGTTTGGAATGGTAAAATCTATCTTCTTGGAATTCACTACATACCTCCGTGGTCATCATCCTCGTCAAACAAGAGGGAAAGTTTCTCCCTAAACTGCTCGTATGGCTTATCAAGGGTCAGTTTCGCCTCTTGTTCAAACGTTTCATACAGTTCAATAAATTGCTCGCCAAAGGGTGTCAGAGTAGCCCCGTCGCGATTTGCCCCACCCTTTTTCCGATCAAGAATTGCAACACCAAGGCTTTTTTCCAGATTACGTATCATCGCAAAAGCCTTGGAATAGGAGATGCCTAAAACAGATGAGCCCTTACGCAAGGACTTGTGCATCCGAATGTGCTGCAAAAGCCACAGCACCCCTATTCCCATGAATTTGTTACCCTCTTCATCGACCAGATAGAGCTTTGTCTTTAGTTCCATGCTTCTCCTGCCGCCTGATAGACCATATCTACCAGTTCCTCTATCTTATCACACTCCACAGAACAATAGGCAAGGCGCAGGGTGGTATCGGCGATGTTGATGCATCCGATCTGATAGGTATCCAACAGATACTTGCGCAAAACCTCAGCACTACCCTTACACTTGAATGCCATAAAATACCCGCTGTTGAACGGATAGGGCTTGAGTAAATCGCTGCCCTCATATTTCTTCAGGACCTTGGCAATGGTATGGTAGCGCCTTTGCATCTCGTCGAAAGCTGAGGCCTTGTCAGAGTGGTATTTCTTTCCGTCACGCATAGCCTTCAGGACCAGACTCTGTCCGGGGCGGTCACAGTTGGAGACAGTGCTTCGAATGATACCAAGGGTCTTCTTGTTCAGGGCCTCATAGTGTCCAGCATTCAGGGCCTTACCACCATAGGTCACAAACCCGATCCTAAAGCCCCAGACCATCTCTTCCTTGGTGGCTGCATCAGCCTTGATCGCAAAAATATTCTCATGCGCATCACAGAGGAAAGAGAACAGGCTCTCCTTCTCGGTCTCCTCCTCAAAGAACAGGCCGAAGTAGGCATCGTCGGAAATGACCATCAGGCGCATCCCCTCCTCGGCAAGCTGCACAAGAACCTCTTGGATCCTCTTCATCTCGTCCTTGCTAGGGGTGAACCCAGTGGGGTTGTTAGGGAAGTTCAACAGGATACGGGCTTTCTTTTCCGGGATGGCAGAGAGCGTCTCCCTGAGACCATCCACATTGAATGCACCCTCTTCGGTGTAAAAGGGAAACGTCCGTATGGTCGCATTCACCTGGTGAGCAAATATCAGCTCATAGTTGTCCCAAGCCAGATCGGGAACTACGAGGGTGTCACCTTCCTCAAAAAAGAGTTGGGCGAGCATACTCAGGCCGTGGGTCAGACCACTGGTAACGATGGGTAGGGAAAATTCCTTGCCCTGTAGGGAAGGATTCTTCTTGAGCATCTCAGTTTTCCACAACTCACGCAGCTCAGGGTCGCCGCCGCCTGGAGCATAGGCAAAGATTTGGCCTGGAGTGAGGGAGTTTTCAGCAAACTGGCTGTATACATCACTCAAATGCATGGGCTTGCCCTCAGTGGTGGCCATTCCTATAGTCGCATTGAATCGTGTGGCCTTCTTCTTGGCCTCAGCAGATTGTGCCACTATGCCTTTGGGGAAAAACATTCTTCTCCCTACTGCCGAAAACATATCGTCTACAATGGTCCCTTTCAATGCTGTGTTCAATTCGTTGGCTAGTTCATGCATATGCTAACTCCTCTATTGGTGCTTATCCCTGTATATAGGATTTTTAAAAAAATGTCACTGAAAAGAGAATTCCCCTTGGACATCTTCACTCTTTTTCTTAGGTTTTTCCCCTTCCAGCAGGGAAAGGAAAGCCTCTTCATCCACAACCTTGACACCGAGCTTGTTCGCTTGGACCAACTTGCTTCCAGATCCACTGCCTGCAAGAAGGTGGGTGGTCTTACCAGTGACAGAAGAAGTGGTGCGGCCTCCCCGTCTTCCTATCTCCTCCAAAGCAAGAGAGCGTGGATTGAAATGTTCAAACGAACCTGTCACGCACCACGTCTGGTTTGCAAAGCTCTGTACCAAGGAAGGAGCGTCAATTTTTTTCTCCTCAAAGTTCAGTCCTGCTTTGCGCAAACGCTCAATGCGAACACGCATGGAAGGATCTTTCAGGCCATCGATTAGAAGGCGGGCGCTCTTTGGCCCTATCTGCTTGATCGCAGTAAGTGTCTCTTCATCATCGCGATCAGCAATCTCTAAAAGCGCGTCCATGCTGATTATCCCACTTTCCACCAGCAAGTCAGCAGCCTTTTTACCTATCTCCCCAATACCAAGGGAGACCAGCACACGCCTGAAGCTCTGGCTTTTACTCTTCTCTACCCCGGCCTTGATCGCGCTGATCTTCTTTTCACCAAAGCCTGGAGCATCACTGAGGGCTCTCTCGTAATCGAGGGTATAGATATCACTGACATCCTTAAGCAATCCAAGGTCTATGAGGGTGGTAATCGTCTCAGGTCCGAAAGAGTCGATGTCCATCTGGGCTTTCCCCACGAAAAACTTCAGGCGGGAGCTGACCTGGTCAGGACAGGTGGGGTTGGGACAGAAGGTATGTGCTCCCCTGACCACTAGGGCTGTTGAACAACTCGGGCAAGTTTTGGGTAGGGTCCATACCTTGTTTCCCTCTTCATTCTTCTCTATCACCCGCTCCACAGCTGGGATCACATCCCCGCGTTTGGATATCTCTACGCTGTCGCCGATGGAGAGTTCCAGCATATCTATATAATCTTGGTTGTGCAGCGTAATATTGGAAATCGTCGAACCTCCGACCAGAACAGGGGCAACCCTGGCAACAGGGGTGATCCTTCCGGTCCTTCCCACCTGAACCTCAATATTCTCCACCACCGTCTGGGCCTGGGGAGACTCAAACTTATAGGCCAGAGCCCATCGGGGGTGGTGCTCGGTATAGCCGAGAATCTCCCGGACAGAGAGCTCATTGACCTTCATGACCAGACCGTCTATCTCATAAGGGAGGGCCGATCGTCTGGCTGTGTGTTCTTCCACATAGGCGTCAAGATCAGCATAGCAGAGTGCCTTCCCCCCCAGGGAGGCCTTCTCCAATCTCTTTTGGGAATCCTCCCGGCTTTTGCTGAAAAGGGCAATATTTGGATTGAGGGAGAAGCCATAGGAAGCAAGAGTGGCAAGTATGGAAATATGGTCAGAAAAAGTATGCTCGCCTTGCCAGAATCCCTCGTAGACATAGATTCTCAAGGGAACCTTGGCAACCTCACTACTTTTTATCCGTCTGATAGTCCCTGCCGCAAGGTTTCGGGGATTCGCATAGGGAGTCTCCATACGCTTGTTCAGGGTGAGAAACTCCTCCTTGGGAAGGAAGACCTCACCGCGCACAGCTACATGCTCCTGTTCAGGGATTCTCAGAGGTATTGAGGCGATAGTCTTCAAGTTTGCAGTCACATCATTGCCTACCAAACCATTGCCCCGTGTCACAGCCCGGACAAGTAGCCCTTTTTCGTAGTACAGGACGATGGACACCCCGTCCATCTTCTCTTCCACTACAAAGGAAAGCTCCTGGGCAACCTTGGCCTCTGTCTTGGCCATCCAGGAGGAGACCTCTTCACTCTTGTACGCCTTGTCAAGGCTCAACACCGGGATGGTATGCACAAAATCCGGAAACTCACTATTCAGGTCACTTCCCACTCTCTGCGAAGGAGAGTCAGGAAATCTGAGATGGGGATACTCTTCTTCCAACGTTTGCAGCTGGTCGAGGAGACGGTCATACTCAAGGTCGCTCACCAGGGGCCGTGCATCCACATAGTACGCTCTCTGATATGTTCTCAGGCTGTCTGAAAGGGTTTCTATCTCCAAACGGGGGTCTCTCTTATGGGTGTTCATGCACCTATGGTACTCTCCCTCACCCCTGTTTTGCAAGCAGAGACCGCAAGCAGAGGAAGCTTTCTCTCATTGCAGATAATGGTCCAACATGGTATCTTTCATAGCGAGAGAGGAAAGCATACCATGGCAGACAGGAGAGAGCCCATCTACAAAGCAAACCTGCTTCACGGCATAGTCATAACCTCTGCCATCGAGGCCGGCAAGATCAGCGAGATCAAAATGCCGCCTTTGGACAACAACTATGTGCTGGTAACCACCCGGGACATCCCTGGAACCAACCGGATACGGGTTCTGGACAACGCAACGGCACTGCTGACCTCTTCTCAAATTTCTTACCGAAAACAGCCCATCCTCGCCTTGTTTGGCTATGACAGCGAGTCGGTCCAACTCAAAAGCCGGGAAATAGAAATATCCTACAAAGAACCATCAGAAGCCCCTTCCACAAACATATCCTCCAAATCCGAGCAGATAGTATCCTCTCCCTTCACCTACCGGTATGGGAATATGGAAGCAACCATCGCTGACGAAACACTACTGACCATGGAGCACACCTATCGCTACAGCGGAACCGGCTATACCAACAGCAACCTCACCCGAATTAGCGTCGACCTCGAGGAGGACAAGCTGCATGTCTACCTGCCAACACAATGGCCAGCTCATGTGCGCGAGACCATCAGCGAAGTCACCACCTTTTCAAAAAAGAGGATCATCATACATCGTCTGCCCTTCTATGCCCCCCATGATGAGATGCTCATAGGCCCCACTGTCCTGGCAGCGATAGCTTCTGTCGCCGCGATCAAGGCACAGGGACCCGTACAACTGCAGTGTAAGATAGAGAATTACCGCCCAGAGATAACCATCGAACGCAAGAGTTGGTATTACCCTGAGGGGAAGCCACACGCAGAAGCCATATCAGTGATCGTAGACCAGGGGAGCGCTCCCATGTTCACAGAGGAAATGTCCAACCAGCTCATTGCAGGACTCGTGCCCATATATCCCTTGGAAGCTGTTTCTGTCTCCATCACCTTCAAGACAAGCAACAACCCTCCTGCACACTTCTTTGGAGACCTGGGCTATTGTGATGCCCTCGCCTCAACTGAGAGCCATTACAATGAAATTGCCAGACTTACCGGCTATACTTCCTATGCCTGGAGGCTGAAGTTTGCTTCTGAGAACAACTCCCATCTGCCGGTAATCAAATTCGACAAGCTTTCCAAGCTCAAGGATGTCATCACCGATGTGGCTACCCGTTCTGACTTCCAACGAAAAAGTGCAGCATACGAGCTGCAACAAAACATGAAGATACGCCTCTCTACCTTCTTCAATTACAGTAGGGGCGCCGCCATGGCGTGCGGACCAGGCATAAGCGGCTTCAGCAGCGAGTGCAAAAGCCTTCCTCAACAGTCAGTACAGGTACAGCTCAACCCCAACAACAAGGTTGAATGCAACACTTCCTTCTATACCAACGGAGCAAGCTCCGAAATCTGGAAGCAGATCATCTGTGAAGAGCTTGGCGTCGAGAAGGGAAACATCTCTTTCCCCAATGATGAGCAGGAGATGCTGGACAGCGGACCTTCGGTACTCTCCGCAAACAGCGGCAGGATGCCCCAACAGATCCAGAGGGCTTGTACCCAGATCAAAGAGAAGCGGTTCGTTCAGCCGCTGCCCATTTGCGAAAGCGTACTCAATGCCAGGATGGGAGGAGCCAAGGGTTCCTTATTCCTCTCCAACAGCTGGGTTGCCCTAGCCCTAGAATTGGAAATACAGGCAGTCACTCTCCAACCAATGGTACGCAATATCTGGATTACCATATCCACAGGAAAAGTCTTTGACGAACACGCGCTTCGGAGCAAGATACGCCAGACCATCGTAAGTACACTCAGAGAGGGGGGAGCCCTTCTTTCCAGTGATAAAAGCTTTACAATTGATATTGTCATCAAGGAGGAGGGGGACCAGGTATCCTCCTCGGTGACCAGTGCCCTGAAGGGTCTTGCCACAGCTGCATATGTATCTGCACTCCAACAGGCCTTGGGCTCCCACATTCCCAAGGTACCGGTGACAGGAGAAATCATCCTTGATGTAATGAGGTCAAACAAGTGAAAATAGAGTGTACTATCGATGGGAAAGCCCTTTCTCTCTCAGTCAATTCCAACAAGCCCCTTTCGCTCATTCTTATGGAAGATGTAGACAATCACTCGATGTTGTGCCATTGCAAAGGGGAAGCATGCGGAAACTGCATTGTCCTACTCAACGACGAAGCTGTTCTCAGTTGCGTAATCCCTGCCTTTCGACTGAAGGATGCAACTATCAGCACATTCGAAAGCTATCAGAAAACCAGGCTGTGCAGGGATATAGAGCGAGCCTACCAACGAAATGGAAACACCCCATGCCCCAACTGCTACGCATCCAAGACCTTGATTATTGAATCCATTCTGCAAGGCCTTACCAACGTGCGTTCCACAAGGATAAATTCCCCTATCATAAGCCGACCAAGACCCACCCCAACTGCAGAAGATTCCTTGGATGAGCATGCCATCATACAGGAGCTCTCCTTAAACACCTGCCAGTGTATGCACATGAGTGAACTCGTACAGATTGTCGAGACCGCACTCACCTTTAGGAGGCGCAAGCGTGTACGAAGGAATTAGGTCTCCAGTAATCCATACCCCAAAGACACAAAATGAATTCAACACCACCATCCTACGCTATCCCAATGCCCAAATCTGGGCAGGGGGGACCTACATAATGAGCCAAAAGGAGTACTACCCCAGTGATTCCAAGGATGGGATCATCGACCTTGGAGGGATGGATGAGATAAAGAAAATCACCCGTAACGACCGTTTTGTAGAAATAGGCTCAATGGTCAGCGCCTCTCAGCTGCTCTATACGGGAAAGCTCGTCCTACCTGAAATCCTGCAGGAAACCCTAGAGACCCTCGCCTCGCAAATTGTCAGGCGCCAAATTACCATCGGCGGCTCCTTGTGCATCCCTGGGGTAAGGCTGGCGCTCTCCACCACCCTGGCTATCCTCGATGCTTCGGCTGAGTTCAAGTTCTTCCAGGAAGGACGGGTATCTACCCACTGGATTCCTGTTGCCCGGATGTATGACAAAGAAGGTAAGCTTGCCCTCGGCTCTGAGAGAGCCCTACTGACAAGAATCCGTATCGGTCTGGATTATGGGGACTTTCACTCGTTCGATACCGTTGAAGACCCTATCCGCAATATGGATAAGTGTGTTATATTCGCCTTCCAGGCAAAGCGGACGCAGAATTCGCTTAGCAAGGTGCAGTTCTGCATGAACTTTCCGACGAAAGCCTTTCATATGAGCAAGGACATCGAGTCAAAACTCTCCTCGCTCACCCTACCCATACGCCCTGAGCGGATAAACACGATTTCGTATGAGCTGGTTGCCGAACTGAGGAAGCAGCACAGCACTATTACCGAACTGCAGCTTGAAAGAGGACGAAGAATGTTTGAATCTGTTCTTCATGAATTAAACTCAAAGGCCCTGCAAACATAATTATTGGAGCATATCTCATGGAAGAACAGAAACAAGTATACGAGCCCTTCACGCATTTGCATAACCATACGGACTTTTCCCTGCTCGACGGGGCTGCCCCAATCGAGCGCTACATGGCCAAGGCAAAAGCGCTGAACATGCAGAGCCTCGCCATCACCGACCATGGGAACATGTTCGGTGCCTTGCGATTCTATTTTGCTGCAAAGAAAGCGGGCATCAATCCCATCATCGGGTGCGAGTTCTATTCCAACCCCACAAGCAGATGGGAGAAGAGCATGGTAGGGGGTAAGAAACCCAACCAATACCATCTTATTCTTCTTGCAATGAATGAGAAGGGGTATCACAACCTCATGCGCCTCAACTCCCTTGCTTACACTGAGGGGTTCTATTTCAAGCCGAGAATCGATGATGAGCTGCTAGTGACATACAACGAAGGCCTGATCTGCCTCTCGGCCTGTCTGGGGGGAGAAATCCTACAGAACTTGCTGCGATCGCAGTACGATGAGGCCAAGGAGCGCGCACTCTGGTTCGCCTCTGTCTTCGATGATGATCGCTACTACCTTGAGATGCAGGACCACGGCCTCACCGAGCAGAAAAAGACTAATCCCCTCCTGAAGAAGCTCAGTGAGGAGACCGGTATCCCCTTGGTCTGTACCAACGACATCCACTACATCGAAAAAAGTGATGCCAATGCCCAGGACCTGCTTCTTTGCATCGGCACCAACTCCAAAAAGAATGATCCTGACCGCATGCGTTTCCCCTGTCCGGAGTTCTATATGAAAAACTATCAGGAGATGCAAGCCCTTTTCTCCTGGTGCCCCCAAACGCTTTCCAATACACAAAGGATAGCTGAAAGGTGTAACATCGAGCTCCATCTACCCGGCCCCCTCCTGCCAGACTTCAAGGTACCTGAAGGTTTCTCCAACCCGGCGGAGTATCTGCGCCACGTCTCAAACGAAGGGCTCAAGGAACGGTATGAAGAGATAACACAAGAGTTGCAGACAAGACTGGACTTTGAACTCGATGTCATCATCAACATGAAGTTCGAAGGATACTTTCTTATCGTCATGGACTACATCCAGTGGGCAAAGGACCATGATATCCCCGTAGGCCCCGGACGAGGCAGTGGTGCTGGCTCGATAGTGGCCTATAGCCTTGGAATCACCAATGTCGACCCCATCAAATACAACCTGCTCTTTGAACGGTTCCTCAATCCCGACCGTGTCAGCATGCCTGACTTTGATATCGACTTCTGCTATGAAAGGAGACAGGAGGTCATCAACTATGTCACCGAGCACTACGGAACAGAGCGCGTCGCCCAGATAGCAACCTTCGGCACCTTGAAGGCAAAGGCTGTAGTCAAGGATGTGGCAAGGGTGCTGGACATCCCCTACGACGAGTCCAACAACATCTGTAAGCTCATTCCAGAAGATCCCAAGATGAACCTTACCAAGGCCTTTGAGATGAGTAAGGAGCTTGTCGAGTTGGAAAAGCGAGGTGGAGTCTATGCAGAGCTCTTCGACGCCGCAAGAAGGCTTGAGGGCCTGAACCGTCACACATCAACCCATGCTGCAGGGGTGGTTATAGGAAAAGAGGACCTGGTCAACTATGTTCCCCTCTACCGTGACGCCAAGACCGGTGCCATCTCAACACAGTACACCATGGACCTCATCGAGGAGTGCGGTCTGGTAAAGATGGACTTTTTGGGACTGAAGACCCTGACTCTGATAAAACATACCGAGGACCTGATCAAGAAACGGGAACCCGACTTCAAGGCCGCAGATATCGATGAGAAGGATCCCAAGACCTTTGCAATGCTCTCCCGTGGGGAGAGTGCCGCTATCTTCCAGTTTGAAAGTGCCGGAATGCAAGGCATCCTCAAGGATGCCCAGCCTTCAGACATCGAGGACCTGGTTGCCCTCAACGCCCTGTATAGGCCGGGACCTATGGCCTATATCCCCCAGTTCATCGGCTGCAAACGCGGAAGACAGCCCATCACCTATGCAGACCCTGAGCTGGAAGAGGAGCTGAAGACTACCTACGGTGTCATTGTCTACCAGGAACAGGTCATGAAAGTTGCCCAGATTATAGCCGGCTATTCGCTGGGTAATGCTGACATCCTCAGGCGTATCATGGGCAAGAAGAAGGTTGCCGCCCTGGCAGAGGAGAAGGCCAAGTTCATCGCCGGGGCAAAAGCCTTGGGAAGGACTGAAAAGCATGCCATTGAGATTTTTGAAATGCTTGAGCCCTTTGCCGGCTATGGTTTCAACAAGTCCCATGCTGTAGCCTACTCGTTGGTCGCCTACCAGACAGCTTTTTTGAAAGCGAACTACCCCGCAGAATTCTGGGCGGCAAACCTTACCAACGAGATGAACAGCCCAGACAAGTTCGTTGAATACCTGCAGGTGGCAAAAGATCAGGGCCTTGAGATCATGCCCCCTTCCATCAACTATTCAGACAAGCAATTCTCAGTAGTGGGCGATAAGATTGTCTACGGCCTTGCTGGCATCAAGAATGTGGGAGAAGGGGTGGTAGAACTCTTTGTGGCAGAGCGGGAAAAAAACGGGTCGTATAAGGACTTCTTGGATTTCCTTACCCGCATCGACTCTCGTTCAAGCAATTCAAAACTCCTTGAATCCCTTATTAAAGCAGGGGCTTTCGACACCATGGGAGTAAACCGCCCTACGCTGTTGGCAAATGTCGCTGAGGCTGTAACCTATGTGCAGAAACGCCGTGAAGAACGCTCCTTCGGGCAGATATCCCTCTTTGATGAGGAGATTGAAGCACAGATGGACACCTTCTCCATGAAAGAGGTCGAAGACTGGGCTATCAACGAGAAACTGGAAACAGAGAAAGCCCTGCTCGGCTTCTACATTTCTGGGCATCCGATGGATGTATACAAGAAGGCAATACAAGAGAGGGTGACGGTAAATACTGCTAAGGGGGAGGACCTTCCCTTTGGGAGGCCGACCAATGTCATCGCCATGGTGAGCTCTATCAGGGCCTATACCACCAAGAAGGGTGATGTGATGGCTTTCCTACAGCTTACCGACCTGAACTCCACCTTCGATGCCACCCTCTTCCCCAAGACATTCACCCAGTTCAAGGAGGCCTTGCATGTGGATGGAATCTATGGCTTTACAGGGAACTTCGACAACTCACGGGGGGGAGACAAGATATCCTTCCTGATCGAATCGATCTTCACCAATCCTGAGGATCTCGCACCCATGGCCGTAACAAAATGCCATATCGTGTTGGAAAAGTCCTTTTGCAAACCAGAAAAGATGACCATGCTTCGTGACTCCTGCCTCACCTGGGAGGGAAACTGCAAGGTGGAACTGATCATACGCGAAGGGGAAGGCTCTGCTAAGGACACCATTGCCTGTGGGGGAGAGTTCAAAGTGCGGTATTGTGATGGTTTTGAAAAAGAAGTACGGGATAATTCGGCAGTTATCGATATTTGGTTCGACTAACAGGAAAATGTTAGGTATCTTATGTACGGAGGATTACTATGGATGACACCTATTACAATAGAGGACTTATTTCCTTTAGCGGCGCACCCCAGTGGCTTATGGGCATAGCTTCTTTTCTTGCTGCCCTCATTTCACTCTACTCGCTCTTGATCTGGGTGAGGATCATCCTTACGTGGATACGTCTGCCTGGCCAGAGCAGTGAAAACCCTCTTACCCACTACTTAAGCAAGATTGTCGACCCCTATCTCAACTGGTTCAAAGGCATAAGCGCGTTCAGGAGAAGTCATATCGACCTCACTCCGCTTATCGCCCTTGCAGTCCTTTCTGTAGTACAAAGCATACTCAGGCTGTTCGGATCCTACGGCAAGATTACTGTAGGTATGGTCTTTGCCCTGATCCTCAGTACCCTCTGGTCCTTTCTACTCAGCCCGATCCTCTGGTTTGTCATGGCTTTGCTGGGAGTCCGTCTCTACTTCTGCTATAAGCGTGGCCCCAACACCATCGCATACATCAAAATGATCGACTCACTGGTTGGGGGAGTCCTCAACTGGGTGCAGAGACTCTTCTACAAGGGCAAAACCATCAATGACCGTCAGCTGGTACTGACCAGCCTCATTTTCTTTGCCATAGTCTATGTCAGCTCTTCGGCTCTGATCAGAGTACTTGTCTCTGTCTTCGCGAAGCTTTCTTTCTGAGATGGCTTACCTTAGGGCGCTGCAAACCAGCATAAAGACCCTAGGGGGTGTAGGCCCTGCTGCTGCCAAAGCATATGCTCAGCTGGGTATCAACACGTACTCCGACCTCCTGCTTTTCTCCCCCAGGGCATGGGAAGACCGAAGCAAGGTCCGCCCCTTGGGAGGCATACAGGACTCTGAGATGGCAAACACCCTTGTAGAGGTGCTTGCTCACACCTACTTCGGTCAAAGAAGCGCCAAGAAACGCACCTTGAAGATACTGTTGCGCGATGTCTCAGGCCAAGGGGACGGGCGATTGTCGCTACTCTGCTTTGGGCGGAACTTCCTGGAAAAGAGCATCAGGGTGGGAGCTATCTACTACATCTATGCACAGGTCTCCATAAACCGGGGGGAGCTGCAGAGCTCCCAGTTTGAACTCCACCCGGCCACCGAAGACGGCTCCTTTCCCGCTTCCTTTGGATCGATTCTTCCCATCTACCCCCTCCGTGGCGCACTTACCCAGAGACTCATCAGAGCCAATGTGCAGAAGGTGCTTGATTCGGTGGAGAGGTTTGAGGAGGAGCTTCCCCCTACACTGGTTGCAGAACACTCTCTGATACCTATGGATGAGGCCATAAGGATATGGCACTTCCCTCCCTCCTTTGCAAAGCACCAGAAGGCTAGAAAGACCCTTGCCCTGGATGAACTGTTCTACCTGCAGCTTATCGCCCGAAGAAGAAAAGGCCTGCAGGAAAGAACCGTACAGCTAAGGACGGCAAACCCCACCAAGATTGAACTGGCCCTCATCGAGAGCCTTCCCTTCGCCCTGACAGGCGACCAGATAACCGTCCTGCATGAGATCCGCAAGGATCTTGCCACTGACATTCCCATGAACAGGCTGTTGCAAGGTGATGTGGGTAGCGGCAAGACCTTGGTTGCCTGGATCACCGCCTTGCATGTCCTTTCACAAAATGCCCAAGTCGCTTTCATGGCCCCGACTGAACTGCTTGCCCGGCAACATGCAGAGTCAGGAGCTAAACTACTGGAACCACTGGGGGTCAGGATGGCCTTCCTTACTGGGTCGGTAAAAAGCAAAGAGCGCAAGCTCTTGTTGCAAGCCATCGCTGATGGTGAGGTCGATATTGTCGTGGGCACGCATGCTCTCTTTTCCAAGGAGGTCACCTTCAAAAACCTGAGGTATGTGATCATAGACGAGCAGCACCGCTTCGGGGTGGAACAACGCCTCGCTCTCATGGAAAAAGCCGAAGTGCCTGACCTTCTTCTGATGACAGCCACCCCCATTCCCCGTACCCTCTCGCTGACGGTATTCGGCAACCTGAACGTATCGACTATCAGGACGATGCCCCCGGGAAGAAAACCGGTAAAAACCCACCTCGTGAATGAACAAAGCCGCAAGAGGATGTACCAGGCCGTCGGGGTGGAGTTTTCCCGAGGCCATCAGGCCTATTTTGTCTATCCCCGAATCGATGACAGTGGGGAGAGTGAGCTCAGGGATGTGACGAACATGTTCGAATTCCTCAAGGCAGAGTATCCCGACATCCCCTCGGAACTCATCCACAGCAAGCTGGATGATGAAGAAAAAATGTCCATTCTCAAGCGCTACCAGAGCGGAGAGCTCTCCTACCTTGTCTCCACCAGCGTAGTTGAGGTAGGTATCGATATACCCAACGCCACGTGCATGGTCATCGAGCATGCAGATCGGTTCGGTCTCTCCGCCCTGCACCAGCTTCGGGGACGAGTCGGCAGAAGCAACCTTCCTTCCTACTGCTTTTTGGTGTTCGGTGACAAGCTCACCGATGAGGCAAAGCAGCGTCTTACTGTCATGAAGGAGTCCACTGACGGATTCTACATTGCAGAAAAGGACCTACTTATCAGAGGGCCTGGAGAGATGACAGGGACCAAACAGTCCGGGTTCCTGCGCCTTCACTATGCATCCCTCACCGAAGACCTGCCGCTCATAGAGCTGGCAAGAGCCGAAGCCGATAGGGTCCTCACTAAGGACCCCGCTCTCTTATCTGCCGAATATGCTGTCATACGAAGGACTCTTGCAGAGGCCCCTCCCTTTGCCCTGGAGAGTATTGAGGCCAATTGACCAAATGAAACTTGAACAAACAGAACCGAAAACCTATTATGGATAGGATGAGAGGTAAGCTATGCGTATAACCGGAGGAATCTATAGGGGAAGGACAGTGACCTGTCCTCCAGGTATCATAAGACCTGCCATGGATATGATGAGGGAGTCTCTCTTCTCCATATTGGGAAACATTGAAGGCCTGTCCTGGCTTGACTTGTTCACCGGTAGCGGATGTGTGGGCATCGAGGCAGCTTCCCGTGGAGCGGCTATTGTTCATGTGGTGGAAAAGGATCGTCAGAAGAAGGCTACCATCCTAGAGAACTTGAGCATGGTTGAGAGTGAGATCAAGCTTTTCATGACCGACGTCAACCGATTCATCCCCACAGCCAAACGGCAGTACGACATCGTATACGCCGACCCTCCTTTTCCTATGGGTGGCAAAGTCGATCTTGCCAAGGCAGTGGACAAGGCTGACCTCCTGACAGAGGGAGGCCTCTTTATCATCCACTACCCTTCTGAAGAGAAGCAGAGCTGGCCAGAGCACATAGGAAGCCTAGAGTTCAATGATGAACGTAAGTATGGGCGCAGCATGCTTCGCTTCTACAAGAAAGTAACGACACAGGGAGATACGGATGGAGAATGACACTCTAAGCATCGACGAGCATAATATTGCGCATAGCCAATTCACCACATACAGCTATGAGACAGACTGTTTTTTTGATGCAAGACTTGCATTCTACTTCCAAATTGTACAGGAAGCGGCTGGAAACCACGCGGCGGTGCGTGGGTGCAGTATCCCGACCCTTCATAAGGAAGGAAAGACCTGGGTCATCACCCGAAGCAAAATTGAAGTGCACAGGTATACCCATTGGCCTGAACAGGTCATAGTCGAGACTTGGGCACAAGAGCCCATCAGGCTCCATCTTCCCAGGGTGATCCGATCCTTTGATGAGCAGGGGGGAGTTATTTTCATGGCAAAGACCTACTGGGCACTCATTGACTTGGAAAGTGGAAGGCCGTTGCGTCCCACCACCATGAGCGAGCGCATAGGGCTTCCTTCGCCGGAGATGCAGATGGACCTCTCCCTGAAAGCCCGCCTTACCTATGAGGATTCGCACTGCACAACCCTTGTCTCCTACAAGCCAAAGATCCACTACCTCGACACTGACAGCAACTTGCATGTCAACAATATTTCCTACCTCAACTGGGCTTTGGAAAGCCTGCCTTCAGAGTTCCGTAATCGCGCCAAGATAGCCGAAGCCGATGTCTCCTGGATACGGCAGACCTTCAGCGGTGATGACATCACCGTGTATACAGGTTGTGAAGATGAGAAGATTTTGTTTGGGGATGCAGGCTTGCTCTATCATAAGATAGTCAGGAAAGAGAAGGAGGGGAGAATGACCATTGTATGGGAAGGGACAACCAGATGGGAGAAACGCGCCGTTCTTAGAGGAATACCTTCCTGAGACTTGGATCCTTACCCAAGAGAAGCCCGATGGACTCACGCACAAGAGGGAAGCCCGAATAGGTGTTTGCCGAAAAGTAACAGTACCAGCACCCTTCCTCGGTCTTGTAGTGCAGGTCACAGCTGACAACATAACGACTTGCCCAACCACGCACGGGGGTAGGCAGTATTACTGACCGGAAAGAGGGCTTCCAGAGAAGACCATCAGTACTCTCGATCTGCAACAGGGAGGAGGTGGTCTTTGCCCGCTTCTTGTCCCAATGCATTGCACATTCAAATCCAACATATCCATCGGCTGTCTGCACCACCTTGATACTCCCACAAGCCATGTTGCGATAGGGGTCATCAGGATCAGGGGAAAGGAGACTCCCGCCTTCATTTGCCAAGGCATACGGTCCTTCAAGACAGGAACTCATGGCCAAGGCAAAATGTCTTGTGGCCTTTTGCTTGGTGTCTTCGAGCACCACATGGGAGGCTCCGAAATAGAGTCGGTAGCCTTCCCTATCCTTAAACAGCTGAGGCCGGGAAATTCTGGGGTTTTTCAGTCCGTCCTGTGCAAAGGGGACATCCTTGCTGTCAAGGATGACCTTGGGTTCGCTGAAGATAATGAGGTCACTGGACGATCTCATCTCAAAACGGCTGGACTTGTTCTTATCCGCCCGTTTTCCCCTCAGTCTTTTTTTCAAGGGAGTCAGGGTCACATCATGCTTCTCGTAGAGCAGATACCACATGCCATCCTGCCGGAAAATTGATGGGGAGTGGCCTCTGAGCTCGATCATTTTCCTAGGTTCCCAAGAAATGCCGTTCTCACTGATAAAGTGCTCTATGCCCACCCATGTATGACCAAATAGGTGCCATTTACCGTCAGGACTCTCTTCTGGAAAAAGGAAAAAAGGGTCGCAGAGCCGTGGCATATACCACAGGCTCCGTATTACCGGTTTGTCACTGAAGGGAAACCAGGAAGTCCTGGTAAAGGCGGCTATGGATGGAGGCATCACTACTCCTCACGACGAGGTTTTTTTCTCTTTCTGGAAAACAGGGGGGCCAATTTTTCCTCAAGCTCAAAACGCTTGGTCATCCACTTGATGATGACCGAGTAAAGCCAAAAGCTTCCACCGATACTCACCAGGAATGAGAGTCCCAGCCATAGGGGAACTAAGGAACTTGCAGGGTCTACAAATCGTGTGATAAGTATGAAACAAATCAGAAACAGAACAAGCATGAGGACAATGTTTAGTACTGTTGCCACCAGCATGAACCAGATAGTATTGGATTTCTTAGACATCGTTTAATTCCTTCTTCGTAGGAGTCCATAGTATCGTAAGGGCAATCAGGATTCCACTGATCACCAATGAAGCATCGGCAATATTCCAGGTAGGCCATCGCTCAAAGCCCAAAAAACCATAGACCTTCACACTAATGAAATCGACCACCCTGAAGGAGCGGAAGATTCTATCTACCAGATTACCAATCCCGCCACCCAAGAAGAGCGCGAGGGTCCACCGCTGCAGACGGGTCAACTCAACCTTCCTGGAGAAGTATAGCACGCTTACCCCAATAAGGAGGATAATTGGGAGAAAAATGAATCCCACAAGCTTAGCGAAGGCAGGTAAGCCTACTCCCATACTGAAGGCAATGGCGGTGTTCCGCACATGCACAATAGCAATGAAGTCTCCTAAAAATCGGAATCCTATAGTGTTTTCCGCAATAGTAGCCACTATCCAGGCCTTGGAGAGCTGGTCTGAAATGATTACAGCGAGGGTTAGCAGTAGTGGTATTGCCTTACTTGGTTTTTTTGTTTCCATAGGAGCCACTATACTACACTCTTTTCGCTTTTGCCTACAGGCCGGTGGGATTATCAAGGAAGAGGGTCTGCACTCCAAACACAGCAGAAAGATGCTCGGCAAGCGCCTGGACCCCGAAAACCTCACTTTCGTAGTGGCCTCCCCCGATCATGGTTATGCCCTGCTCGAGGCAGTCATTATAGATTTGGTGCTCACACTCTCCGGTGATGAAGCAATCCAGGCCTTCTGAGAGGGCGGTGTGGACATCGTCACTGGCCCCGCCACTGACAATGCCTACGCTTGAAATCAATGCAGGTCCGAAAGGCAGGAGGATGGGATTGGTAAATCCAAGCTGCATTGCTATCTCTTGGGCAGTAAGGGGTTTTGGTAGGTTTCCCTTGCAACCGATCGCCACTGCCTTGAACAGGGCAAACGGCTGTACCTCTACAAGGCCTAGCAACGAGGCCATGACAGCATTGTTACCAACTGACGGATGAGCATCGAGGGGGAGGTGTGCAACATAAAGATTGATATTGCCATCAAGAAGAGTCTTGATTCGGCTGTAGTGGGCGCCTGTAATGGGCAAGGGGCTTCCCCAGTAGAGGCCATGGTGGACAATGAGCATATCCGCTCCCCACTGGCTGGCAAGATCGAAGGTCCTCTGGCATGCATCGACAGCAAAGGCAATCTTGGAAACCTCCTTGTCAGGGCCACCGACAACCAAGGAGTTGAGTGAGGGGTCAAGGGATGAAAAAAGCCCGACAGAAAGGTACTCATCAAGGTATCTAACCAATTCATTGCGTCTCATGGGGTACAGTATAAAGAGTTGACTTGATTTGTTCCACCTCCTATAGTTCTGGCATGGTTGAAAAAGTGACGAAGATACAGAGACTTCCCTATGAGGAAGCTGCTTTTGACTTTACAGATGCACGTATACAAGAGTGCAAAAAACTTGCTTTGGGACCCTCTATCGTGGGTCAACCACGGGCTTTACGCTCACTGCAAATGGGTCTTGCCATTCAGAAGGGAGGGTACAACCTCTTTGTCAGCGGCAACTCAGGCAGCGGCAGGCTCGAAGCTATCAAGGAGAGTGTTGAGAGGTTCAGATCCGATACTTCTCTTTTACAGGACATCGTCTATGCCTACAATTACCTCCAGCCTGACTCCCCTGTCGCCCTCACCTTCCCCCCCAAGGAAGGGCAAAGATTCTCTGATGCCATGGAGCTGTTCAGCCAGAAGGTAGCCCTTCTTGCCCAAGGCCGCACCACCTTCCAGGAAAAGGCAACAGAGTTGCTTAAAACCATAGAAAAGGATTTCAATTCCCCCTCCCTTTCGGTGCAGTTCAGCCATATCCATTCCGATTTGATACGACAAGCCTCCCATATACAGAACCTTACTGACGAACAACTCAAAAAGGATCCCTTTGCCCGCAAGTATCGGGTAAACCTCCTGGTCAACCATAGCAAGACGAGTAAAAGACCCCTGATAATTGAGAACTACCCAACCTTCTCCAACCTTTTCGGTACCCTCGATGACAAGGCTGATTTTGCGCACCTTGGCTTGCATGCAGGCTCCCTTCTGGAAGCGGAAGGCGGCTTCATTGTCATCAATGCTGAGGAATTGCTCTCTGAAGATGGCCTCTGGGATGCCCTGAAACGGTACCTCGATGCATCAGCTCTTGCCTTGCAGGCAGACCTTTTGGTCAAGGGTGAGTTGCGAAAGGGCCAGATCAGGCCACAGATGACAAAGATCCCTGTAAAGGTCATCCTTATGGGTAATGAAGACACCTTCGACGCTCTGACTGAACACGATGAGAGATTCCTGAATCTTTTCAAGGTTTCTTCACAGTTTGACTTCGCCATGCCCTCTACTGATGAGAATATTGCAAAGAGTATAGCAAACCTGAATGCCTTTGCCGAGAAACATACAAAGAGGAAGCTCGATAATTCTGCTTTGTCCCAGCTTCTACGCTACAGTGCCTGGTATGCAGAGTCCCGCAGTGAGCTCACCACCCAGTTCTCCCAGCTCTATGACATCATCATCGAGGCAGACTACTGGGCTGAAATTGAGAAGAAGGACACTATCGACAGGACGCTCATCCTCAAGGCAAACGAGGAGCGTGACTACTTCAGTAACATTACAGAGCTTCGCATCAATGAGGAGATTCTCAACGGTGAGATGCTCATCAGCCTGACAGGTTCTAAGGTCGGGGTTGTCAACGGCCTTGCAATAATGGACAGGGGGGCCTCTTCCTTCGGCACGCCGACGGTCATCACTGCCAGTGTTGCCCCAGGAAGCGAAGGCATTGTCAATATTGAGCACGAAGCTGGCCTTAGTGGTGAAATACATGACAAAGGTCTGCTTATCCTGGAAGGGTATCTGCGCAAGCACTATGCGAGGACCTTTCCCCTCTCCATCTATGCAGGCATTGCCTTTGAGCAGTCCTACGCTGAGGTCGATGGGGACAGCGCCTCTTCTTCTGAGCTCTATGCCTTGCTTTCAGCCATCGGGGAGTTACCTATACGCCAGGATATCGCCGTTACAGGTTCGGTCAACCAGATGGGTATGATCCAGCCGGTTGGAGGCATCAATGAGAAGATCGAAGGATTCTATCGGACCTGCCTCACTACCGGCCTGAGTGGAAAACAGGGTGTCATCATCCCGATCCAGAATGTGCGCAACCTGATAATCTCCTATGAGGTGCTTGAGGCCATCAGGGAGAAGAAGTTCCATATATACCCCATCACCACCATTGATGAAGGGATGCGCATCCTTACAGGAAGACCAGTAGGCATACGTAACACCAAGGGTAACTATAGTGCGGGTAACTTTAACTTTGAGATTGAAGACAGGCTGAGAAAGATGTACCAGGCGGTAACCTCTAGCAGGTCGTAGCATACCATTTCTGCAACATGATGCCGGAGGCCACTGATACGTTCAGCGATCCTTTGGTGCCCCCTAGGGCAATGGACACCCTTCCAAGGTTCCTATCACACAAAGACAGCAAGGCTGGGCTTACCCCCATCTCTTCGCTTCCTATGATGGCAGCTCCAGATTTGGGAAAGGGAAACGTTTCTAGATCAGAGCCTCCCAGTTCAAGGGCAAACAGGGCCATAGAGGAAGAGCTGAGCTTTTCGATGAGAGCAGATTCTGAAAACCAACGATACGGAACTGTAGCGACACACCCACGAGCTGATTTGACAGCACGGGGATGAGTAACTGAAGCTGTACCTTCAACCAGCCATATCTGCTCGATGCCAAACGAGTCGGCACTGCGAAAGATCGACCCTACATTGAAAGGCGATCGCAAGCGGTCGAGAATGAGTATATGGGGATGCACCTCACGCAAAGAAGCATCCAACTCCCCTTGCCTGTCAACAAAGTCCCAGTCGGAGGGCTCGCTTCCCAGTACAGACAAAAGGGTATAATGAAGGTCTTCCAGGATAAAGGGAAGACTTGATTCAGATGTAGAAGCAAGTCCGGAAGAAAGATTCCTCACGTCCCTAAGCTGGTCATCATCCAATACTGCAAGAAACTGTTGGGAGACAAATAAGGAACAGAGACCGGAGATATAGACCTGATCAGGTTCGTTGCCCTGCAGTATCCTCTGGCTCTGCTCGTGAAAGAGGAGGGCGCACTTGCGCACGCAGGTGCGGTCTTTGAGTGTCCTAAGCTTCGCTATCGTTATCATCGCTATCAGATGCCTCAATGGGGGCAATGCAGAGGGCAAACTCCCCTTTAATCGCTTGTCTGCCTGAAAGGATGGCTGAGACTTCTTTAGCAGTTCCCACAAGGAACTCTTCAAACTTCTTAGTCATCTCACGGCCTACCACCACCTGACGAAGGGGGTCAAGGACTGATATCTCGTCTAACGTCTTGACGATGCGGAAGGGAGATTCATAGATGACAAAAGCTTCGTTTCGCCCAAGCAGCTCGGTGAGACGTTTGGTCCTTCTTCCTTTGCGGGGGGAGAGAAACCCTTCAAAGGTAAAGCTCTTTCCCACATACCCTGCGACACTGACCAGGGTTGCCACAGCTGAGGGCCCCGGGATAGGAACCACAGTAAAGCCGGCATCACGCACGGCCTTTACAACACGTAGGCCAGGGTCGCTGATTCCAGGTGTTCCGGCATCACTGACAAAGGCTATGTCATTTCCCGCTTCCATAAGGGCGACTATACCTTGGGCAGAGTTGCTCTCGTTGTGCGCATGGCATGCAATGAGACGTTTCTGAATGTCATATTTTTGTAACAGGGTCTGTGTATGCCGGGTATCCTCACAGGCTATGACGTCAACGCTTCGCAGCGTCTCAACTGCTCGGTACGTGATGTCATCAAGGTTTCCTATGGGAGTGGCTACCATATATAAGGTACTCATGCGATAGAGTCTACACGCTTAGGGACTTGGGTACAAGAAGGGTCCATTCCTCCAATCTTCCATTATGGGGGTGCTTCTCCTTGTGTAGTCCCTTTTGGATTCGGTTCATACGTTGTTGGTTAATTTATCCAGAGTATTTGGTATTTTTTACCAATATTTTGATTTTTTTTTGTATTTGAAGATAATAATGAGGAAAAACCTCTTCTTTTCATGGTTAAACACCGTTTTCCCAAAGTTGGCACGCCATATGCATTGATGTTAGCGTACCAACAAAGAGCCACAAAGTGGCAGAAGGAGACCCTAATGAACGTGTTTAAAAGAATCGCAGACATCTTCAATTCGAATCTAAATAGTGCCCTAGACAGGATCGAAGACCCCGCAAAGATGATCAACCTCATGATTACCGAACTGCAAGATACCCTTACCAAGGCTCGCTCTTCGGCAGCCTCACGCAAGGCAGAGAAGACTAGCCTGACCAAAGAGAGACAAGAGCTTACTAAGGCAATCGAGCGTTGGGAAGATCGTGCCAAGCTTGCCATCACGAACAAGCGTGAGGATTTGGCAAGGGAAGCCCTCTCTGAAAAAAAGAGCTGCAGTGAAAGGATTCGCCTCATAGACGAACAGCTGAGTAACCTTGACAGCATCCTGGCAAGTCAGGAAGTGCAGCTTACCCAGATAGCTGACAAACTGAAAGAAGTTAAAGATAAGCAGAAGGTTCTTGTCCAGCGTGCAACCAGTGCCAAAGAGAAGAAACAGGTAGCCAGGACTCTGCACAGTACTGACAGCAGCGACCTTGCCCGCAAGTTCAGTGAACTGGAAAGCAATATCGAGCGCATGGAAGCTGATGCCGAAATGTCGGGCTACCATGGCAAACGCTCCAGCGGTGATGAATTCAGCAAGATGGAAACAGACAGCGCCCTGGAAGAAGAGCTTGCAGCCTTGAAAGCATCGATGAAGGAGAAGAAATAATGGATTATCCACGCTCTGAGACCCATAAGCTCTATCGGGAGCGTGACGGGTATGTGTTAGGAGTCATCGAAGGACTGGCTAACTGGACAGGACTTCCAGTACTGGCACTGCGTATCATTGCTGTCATTCTTCTGTTCAAGGTGGGATTTGTCCCTATTGGGATAGCATACCTCGGATCAGCTTTGCTGATGCCTGCAAGATAAAGACGTTACCAGTGAAACAGGGCGTGAGAGCTCAGGGACTGCAGTCATCGCAAGCAATTCTAGTTTTCATAGTGTATTGTGCTCAGACCAGGGTCATCACCAGATGACCCTGGTCCTTTTAGTTGTCTTTCTCCAGACTGGTTCTGTATTGCTTCTCTTTCACCAAACAAAAACAAAAAGCCAACAATCTTAGGACGAGGGAGAATGTCATAGCTGATCTTTGTATTTCCTATACAGTCCACGGAACTGATCGTAGGTAAGGTTTAGCAACTTGGCAGCCTCTTTCTGATTGCCTTCTCCCCGCTTTAGGGCTTTCTGCAAGTAGGAAAGCTCCAGCTTTTCACGTGCTTGCTCATACGTGGCAAGATCAAGATCCTTCTCAAGGGCAAGAGCCTCTTGTTTTGGTTCTGCACAGGGATTGGCAAAGGGATCGAACTGAACATCCTCGATATCTGTAGTGTCGCTACGATAGACAGCCCTTTCCACCACATTCTTCAATTCACGCACATTCCCTGGCCAGCTGTAGGTCATAAGGTGCTGTACCACCTGCTTGCTGAAGTGGGGCATCTCACTCTTTCCACACTCCAAGGCCATTTTCGAACTGAAATAATTGGCAAGAAGCATGATATCCTCTGAGCGTTCTCGTAAGGGAGGAAGGAACAGGACCTCAAAGGAAAGCCTGTCCAAGAGGTCCTCCTTGAACTTGCCCTCTTTGCAAAGCTGTGGAAGGTCGGTATTGGTGGCTCCGATAATCCTGACATCAACTTCATGGGTGACTGAGGAGCCTACCCTCTCGAAGGTGCCATACTCCACAACCCTAAGGATTTTCTCCTGGACTTCCAAGGGGATGAGGCCAATTTCATCAAGAAAGAGAGTTCCGCCCTCAGCTTCTTCAAACCGTCCTTTCCTAGTCTTTTGTGCTCCAGTAAAAGCTCCTTGCTCATAGCCAAACAATTCGGTTTCAATGAGGGAAGGAGGAAGGGCTGCACAGTTGACCGTAACTAGGGCTTGTTGCCAACGAGGTGATAGGAAATGAAGTCTTCTTGCAGCACCTTCCTTACCACTTCCCCTTTCCCCTACCAACAGGACTGACCGATTGACCTTCGCCGCACGGCTAAGCCGGGCCTGGAAGTCAAGAAAGACTTCACTCTCCCCTAAAAGTTGCTGGCTGTACCCTACCTGATTGGATTCCATTATCTCACCCGCTTTGGTAAAATGCACCATAGTTGGTAGGTTTTACCATCCTCACGATACCATACAAAAGAAGAACTGGGAAGCAAGAATCCTGTATGTTGTGCAGTGAAAGGATTTACAAGCTTTTTTTCATATTTTTGATAGTTGGCATGCTTTGTGCATCCTGATTGGTACAAGAACAGGTGGTACTACTACCTAAGGAGAGTAATATGGGAGTTTTTTCAAGATTCTTAGATATTGTGAATGCAAACATCAACTCACTTCTCGACAAGGCTGAAGACCCTGAGAAGATGATCAAGCTGATGATGCAGGAAATGGAAGATACACTGATCGAGCTCAAGAGCTCTTGTGCAGCCAAGATGGCAAGCAGAGCCAAGACTGATCGTTCCTACAAGGAACAAGAGAGTGCAGTCAAGCGTTGGCAAAGCAGAGCAGAGCTTGCGATAAGCAAGAACCGCGAAGATCTTGCGAGGGAAGCCTTGCTTGAAAGAAAAAAGTCTATAGATGCCATGGAGCAACTTGCCTCTGATCTTAAGATTGCCGATGAGACCATCAAGGTCAGTAAGGACGAGATCAACCAGATCGAGGACAAACTGGTGACAGTCAAGCAGAAATATCAGATGATGGTAGAGCGTGGCAAACGTGCTCGGGAAGAACAGGCTGCCCAGGAGACCTTGAGACGTGCTGCTGAATCGGCAACCCATGAACGTTTCTCTAACATGGAAGAGAAAATCGACCGGATGAAGGCAAACAACGACCTGAACAAGTACGATTTTAGCTCATTGGATGAGAAGTTCAAGGACCTTGAAGAGATGGATGATATCGATGCTGAGATAGCGGCCCTTCGCAAACGCGCAGGCCTCTGACAGAGAAGGGAGTTATTGAATGGAAGCGGTATTTATTCTGATAGTCATCTTTTCCTTTATCATCATCGTGACCTCCATCGACGAGAGGGCTAAAATGCAAAAGAGAAAGATGGATGCGGCTCTGAGAATGCGTGAGATGGAGAGTGGGTATCCACCAGGGACCTACAGCGACTACAACTCAAAGTATAAGAAGAGAAAGCGGTCAAAGGGCGATGATTTCCCCCCGATGATGGAACCTGCCAAGGATTCCCAACGGGAAGTGCTGAAAAAAGGCATTGATGACCTTCAGCAACGTCTGGACAATATTGAAACAATTATACAAAGCCGTAAGGCTCAAGAAAAGGGAAATAAGGAATGATTGGTATGGCAACAAAAAAACTCTACAGATCACCACGAGGAAAAGTCTTCGGAGTAGCAACTGGTTTGGCCGAGTGGCGTGACTTGAACCCTGACATGGTACGGCTTATCGTACTCATTGTAGTCCTTTCGACAGGTGCTTTCCCTGGAGCTATCATCTATTTGGCAGCAGCTCTCATCATCCCGATGAACCCAGGGCCTCAGGCCTTTGAAGGTGAGTACTATACGGCAAACACCGACCATCGCAGTGAAGAGGACCTGAAAGCTGAGTATGACCGTCTGAAGAAGAAGGTCGAAAAAATGGAAAACGATATGTTCAACAAGGAACGTGACTGGGACGACAGACTCCACGAAGGGAAATAATATGCTCAAGGATACCAAAGCCAACAAGATTTTCCTTATCATCCTGGTAAGTGCCATTGCCCTACTCTTTTCCATGGACTATGTCTGGCAGAAGCGGGGGAAGGAGAACCGATCGGAGCAGACCTACTCCTTTTCAGCTTCAGATTCGCTTGTTGTCAGCACGATAAGCACTGACGTTGTCCTGGCTGTTGATCCAAAGGCAAAGGAAGCTTTAGTTAGTATTGGGGAAAACGATAGGGACAGCCTTAAGACCAGTAAAAAAGGTACGGAATTGTCCATTGCTGTCTCCCCTCCCTCCCGAGGCTTCCTCAACTTCTTCAAGAGCCAAGAGACACCTTTGGTGATAACCTTACCCCAGGTACAGCTTGACCAGCTGGTGATTAAGACCACCAGTGGAGACATCCTCTTCATGAAGGACTTTGAGGCAAACAAGATTCAGCTCACTAGCATTAGTGGAGATGTGGACATGCTCAACCTGACAGGCTCTGATGCTCTTCAGATCAAGACGATCAGTGGCACTACCAGTGGGTACTCCGCCAAAAGTGAGGGACAGCTAGAGCTTGGTTCCACCAGTGGTGATTTCGAAGTGGATCGTATGGAAGGGCAGAACATCTCGCTGCATACCATCAGTGGGGATATCGAAGGCTTGGTTCATATTCTCCCTCAGGGTAGACTGGAAGGCTCTGCCACCAGCGGGAGTCTGGAGCTGGACTTGACCAAGACAGAGGATCTGGATATTCGGGCTACCAAGATTAGCGGATCCATTCTCTTCAACAACCAGAGACAAGAGAGCTCTCCCGCCCTTGCCAGCACGGGGAATAAGCAAACATCGGTTAAGCTATCGACGGTGAGTGGCAATCTGGATATACGTTTCTAAGAAACCTGTGCAATGAGAAATAGGCCTATACTATATTAATGATGAACAGGAGTTTCCAAGCGGAAGCTCCTGTTCATTACTCTAACCCCTAAATGGGTCTTTCCCATAAGGCTGTAATGAAAAACACAATAAAGAGTGCAGGAATCAAGTTGACAACTCTAATATCTTTTATCGTTGCTATCTTGAGCCCAATTGCAAATGTTATTACACCACCTGTAGCTTGAAAGTTAGCAAGCATAGAGTCCGTGACAAGAGGCAGTACCAAAGAAGCAAAATAATACAAGAGAAATTGGATTATGAACTGAGGGATGGCAAGAATTGAAACAATAAACCCCAGAGTCGTAGCAAATGAAATTGCAGTAAAGAAATCAAGTACTGATTTTGCAAGTAAAATTGAATTGTCTCCAGTCATACCTGCATGTAAAGCACCAAATATGCCCGTTCCACTTGCACCGAACAATACAAGAAGCGTGATGAATATCTCTTGTTGTTCTTTTCTAATTGAAAATATTGAATACTTCTGGAGCTTTCGCATTGCTTTAAGCAGATTCCTATCTATATTACACAATTCGCCAATAATAGAACCGATAATCAGAGAAAGCACTACAACAGGTACTGTTTTTAGCTTGAGAATAGCGGCAATCCCGATGGTCATAGCAGCCAAACCTAACGTGACTGGCAATGTTTCTATAATACGGCTTGGAATCTTATTTTTTAGTAACACCCCTAACAGCCCAGCAATTACAATTGCACCGGTATTGGCGATAATCCCAAAAGGTATTTCCATTACAGTCATAATCTAAGAATAGCAGTGGTGTCTCGCACACACAGTTCAACATCAAGACAAATATCCTCTGCTGGTTCCCCCTGCATAAGCATGTTTAATTCCTTTACCGATTCCTCTCCCATCTTCAATAGATGTAATTCAATACTTGTAAAAGTATAATCCGCCTTGCTTTCATTTGCATCAAAGATAATCATGGAGAGGTCTTCAGGAATCTTGTACCCCTGCCTTTTAAACTGTGCTGCACAGCCATTGGCTACCGCCTGAGTCATGACAATGATCCCATTACAACTAGAAAAACGCCCAATTAAGGATGAAGCTGCGTCTACGCCACTCTTATGCTCATATCCAGTGACGACTACTAAGTCAGGATCAAAAGGGATATCAAATTCATTCAAGGCTTTAATGTAACCCCTAAAACGTTCTATCGAAGAAAACGTATAGCTGGCTGGTTTTGTTGCAAAATCAAGCAATTCTTCATGAGAGCAAGGGGCATCCCAAAAACTTGCAATGAAACCAATCCGAAGTCTCCCAAGCTGAATGAGGTACTTCGTAGAAAGATAGCCTCCTTTCTCCCCATCGTGGTAGATATGCGGGACACCTGGAATAATATTTCTCCGGGCAGTAATTACGAGTGGAAGATTCCGAAAACTCTCCAGAGCTGGAATATTCTCTGCTTTTGCAACAGGAATATAGATAAGACCATCAAGAATTGATTGAGAAAAACGGTTGATTACTTGCCGTTCAACCTCAACCGACCCTTCACTGGTTCCACAAAGCACCAATTGTCCATTTTTTCTTGCTTCCTGCATTATCCCTTCAGCAATCATAGCAAAAAAAGGATGATTCATTTCTGGTACTATTAGTCCTATCACCCCAGAAGAACTCCCTTTCATAAAACGTGCTGCAATACTTGGTCTATACCCTGTTTCTTCAAGTACTCTTTTTACTTTTTCTTCATTATTCTTTCTTATACTCTGACCATTGAAATACCGTGAAAGCGTAGCTGTTGAAACACCGCTAAGCCTAGCAATATCCTTTATTGAATGGGTATGTTTTTCTATTATGCTCATAACCTGTAGTATATATAACATAAACACATTGTACAATCATAAAGTGTAAATGTTACTCAATTGTTATACGTTCAGCAAATATCATTTAATAACCATCATTATGTATATATTTATAAAATATTTTTATATTCTTTTATAATAATGGTTTAAATAATTTGATAAATATTATTGACATGTATAATTTCTGTGTTATGATTATTATCGAACTGTAAACGTTAATCAATTAGCCGATCGGAGGATTCTATTTTGAAATTTATTGTGAAAAAGTCAACGTTATCAGGAATTGCAACTATCCCTGGTAACAAGTCTGGAACTGCCCGTGGAATTATTTTTGGCTCACTTGCAGAAGGAACTTCCACCCTTACCAATCCCCTGACCAACACTGACAGTTATTCCATCGTTAAAATGGTGTGTGCACTTGGAGCAAAAGTTGATACAAGTGATGATAAAAAATGGATAATTGAAGGTACCGGAGGGAAACTGGCTGTTCCCGCATGTGTGCTAGATGCAGAGAACTCCGGTACCGGTTTTTACTTTCTTTTGGCCTTATGCGGCTTGATCCCTGGTTATTCCATCCTTACCGGTGATTACCAGATATGCTACCGTCCTGCACAACCCATGCTTGACGCTTTGAACAAGCTCGGTGCTACTGCGTTCTCAACAAGAGGATCAGGAAGTGCTCCTATAGTAGTCAAAGGGCCCTTTAAGGGGGGAGAGATAGAATTTCCAGGAGTCAACTCCCAGTGGATGACCCCATTCCTTTGTGCATGCGCACTTGCAGAGGGGGATACTCTAATCCATGAGACAAATCTTCTTGAACGCCCCTATGTAGACATGACCATTGGAATGCTTGCACATGCGGGCATCGAAGTGGAAAACAGAAACTACGACGAATTCTTCGTACGCGGTGGGCAAAAATTCAAATCATTTACCTATACTCTCCCAGGAGATTGGGGCACCTCAGGGTATCCCTTAATTGCAACGGCCATTACCAAAGAATCAAGAGTGACTTTCCATGGACTTGATACTAATGATTTTGCTGGTGAAAAAGCCTTTATTCAAATATTGAAGGAAATGGGTGCAAATATACACGTTAAAGATAATGGATTGGGAGGCATCACAGTTGAAGGAGGTTTACCATTACAAGGAATTGAAATTGACTGCAGCGGGACTCCAGATGCAGTGCCTATCCTTTCCGTTTTGGGGTGCTATGCACAAGGAAAGACAGTGTTAAAAAACATTGGGGCTTGTCGATTGAAAGAAACTGACCGTGCAAAGTCAATTATGGAAGAACTGACAAAGATGGGTGCTAAATTTGAAGAGACAGAGAATACCTTGACTATCTATCACTCAAAGCTCACTGGTGCAAAGATATCTGGACATCATGACCATCGTATTGTCATGGCAACATCTGTAGCAGCGCTGATAGCTGAAGGGGAATCTGAAATTGATCATGCTGAGTACGCCTCTGTTTCATTTCCAAATTTCTTTGAATTGATGACATCATTACATGCAAATATCAAGCAGAAATAAAAAGGAGAATTATGGCTATGAAAAAATTTATTGTGATTTTATTGGTGATTGGGCTATGTGGTATGGGACTTTTTGCCCAAGGTGAAAAGGAAGAGGCAACAACTTCTGCTGCACCTCAAATAAAAAGGATATCTATTGGAACAGCAGGTACAGCAGGCTCTCTCTACCCAATGGGGGTAGCTATGTCAGAGACCATTACAAACCATGTTGAGGGAATCGCAAGCACCGGTGAGGCAACGGCGGCTTCGGTTGAGAATGTGCGTAATTTAACCTCAGGGAAGTTGGTTATGGGTATTTCCCAGAGCGAGATAGCTTGGCTTGCATATAATGGAAATGGTGATTTTGAAAAAAGAAAGGCATCAGATTTACGCTCTTTATTCAGCACAATATACAGTTATATACAGGTCTTCACTCTTTCCAATAGCCCGATAGAAAGTATTGCAGACTTCAAAGGCAAAGCCATAGGGGTAGGAGCGGCTGGTTCAGGAGGTGAAATGGCTTCCCGTATGATTCTAGGGTATTATGGGTTGACCTATGATGACATCAAACCGCAATTTATCCCTGAAAGCGAAGCTGTTTCTGCTCTCAAAGATAATAAGATAGCTGCATTTATTTGCACACATCCACTCAAATCAGCTGCATTGATGGACCTGACCAATTCAGCGAAAGTGAAAATGATTTCATTCACGGATCCTGCATTCTATGAAGCCTTTCCTTTTTGGAGCAGATATGAAATTCCCGCAAGCACATATGCAAACGTGGATACAGTGGTAACTGTCCCCATCAGTAGAGTTCTGATGCTGACATCCACAAAAACTAATCTTACAGATGAGGAAGTCTATAGAATAGTAAAGGCTATCTGGGAAAATCGTGAAGAATGGGGGAATGTGACTGCATCAGTATCCAAACAAGTCATTTTGGAAACTGCACTTTCTGAGCTCTCTGTTCCAATGCATAACGGAGCGATTAAGTACTTTACAGAAAAGGGATTCACAATTGATCCCAAACTGTTTCCCCCAGAGTATAAATAAATAAATAATTTATTACCTTTTCCATGGATATTCCTAAACGGGAATATTCATGGATCATTTTTGGATTATACTGAACATACTTAGGAGAAACTTCTGTGCAAAAAATGCAACTGAAAATGAGCAGGATGGTAACAATAACCCTCTTCTTGCTCTCTGTAGGTATCTGCCTCTTCCATTTATTCATTACGATGAGCACTTCAATTAGCGTAATGCAATCGCGGGTGATTCACCTATTTTCACTTATGTTGGTGTGGTACCTATATAAAGTGCAAAAAGAACAGTCTCCAAAAAAAAACCTGCTCAATTGGGTCTTATTGCTCGTAGTCCTCGTGATTGGTATTTACTATCTATTTCAGACAACCCCTGATGTAATACGAGAAAAGGGCATTTGGGGAATTACGAAGTTAGATATGGTGTTTGGGTTGCTTCTGATTATTCTTATCCTCGAAACTTCTCGTCAGGCAATTGGGTTAGCACTACCAATTATTGCATTAGTATTCTTGGCTTATGCCGTATTTGGACCTCATCTTCCAAATATCATTGCGCATCGCGGTTATGACTTAGAATACATTACCAGCTATGTGGGGTGGACAATTGAAGGGATTTATGGAACTCCAATTGGTGCTGCCGTCTCATTTGTTGTACTTTACATCATCTTCGGAGAATTATTGGATAAATTTGGGGCAGGTAAGTTTTTTATTGATATAGCCTATGCACTCACAGGGAAAATGCGAGGAGGTCCTGCAGAAGCTTCGGTACTCTCAAGTGCTCTGATGGGATCAATCAACGGTTCAGCTGTTGCTAATGTCGTTACTACAGGAACCTTTACAATTCCACTCATGAAAAAAGTTGGATATTCGAGTGAATATGCCGGGGCTGTTGAGGCTGTAGCATCTACAGGAGGACAAATACTGCCTCCGGTCATGGGAGCGGCAGCCTTCGTCATGGCAGATATGACTGGTATTGCCTACTCCACCATAATCATCGCTGCTTTAATTCCTGGCATTCTTTACTATCTGAGTCTAGGAGCTGCCGTATACTTCGAAGCGGGACGATTGGGTATCAAACCAGAAGATAATTCAAAGCTACTCAACGCCAAAAGAATATTTAAGGAAGGCTACTTCCATCTCCTACCAATGGTTGTTCTGATTATCTGCCTATTGGGTTTTGGCTTTTCAGCAAGTTATTCTGCACTGTTTGCAATTGGATCAATCCTACTGATAGGTTTTGTTCGGACCATCAAAAACGAACGAAGACTTCCACTAAAAGAATTGAAAACAGTTTGCTTACACGCTGCAAAATCTTCTGTTCCTGTCAGTATAGCATGTGCCTCAGCTGGAATTGTTATTGGAATAGTAAGCATGACTGGATTGGGAGTCAGATTCGCCCAAATAGTATTTCACCTGGCTAACGGTAATATTTTTCTCATGCTAGTGATGACCATGGTAGCCTGTATCATCTTGGGCATGGGTTTACCCTCTACAGCTGCATATGTAATCGCAGCAACAGTAGCAGCTCCTGCGCTCTTGCAAGCTGATATTGGAATACTTGCCTCTAATCTCTTTGTCTTTTACTTTGCCATCATCTCATTCATTACTCCGCCAGTAGCAATGGCCGCCTATGCAGCCTCAGGCATTTCTGGATCTGATTCAATGAAAACGGGAGTAAAGGCTTTTAAACTGGGTATCGCTGGCTTCATCATTCCTTTTCTTTTTGTATATTATCCTGGCTTATTAGTGGTCGGTACTTCTTTTGGACAAACCCTGTATGCATCTATTGTGGCTATTCTCGCTGTATTGCTCATGGCCGCATCATTTGAAGGATGGTGTGGAATATATCTGAAAAGCTATCAGAGAATAGGTTTATTTGTTATTGCAGGTATGCTTATTTTCCCAAATTCAATCACAGATATTCTTGGGATTGCTCTTTCGGTAGTTGCCTTTATTCTCATTGCAGTTCAAACCAAAAGACAGCATAACCAACAAGACATTGATCGTATTCCAAAATAGAGATGTTTACAGGGTCCCCAGATATATGAAAGGAATCATACCCTATGCTCAGGCATAGGGGTGTTGTTCTCAAAATCAATGCTACTAAACTATAGTTCACTGTGTCTATTTCTAACTACACAGCCTCTTGGCTTATGTAAATCCGGTGAGGTACTTTCAAGCTCCTCAGCTTGGGGATGTCATTTGCTTTCTTGATATAGACATATCTAGAATTGTAGGAGACGAGGTTCTCCTTTGCCACAAGCGTTGAGCGATGTTCTGAAAGCACGCTCTTGTAGAGACAGCTGTTCTCAAACAGCACTTCTATGTTCTCTTCAGAGAGGACTCCTGCATCAAGGAGTGCGAACTATGCCTGACCTCAAAGGAGACCTTCAACTCAAGGATTGTCTTCGTAAACGTGGCAATGTCAATGACGTTCCCAAGACAGTAGGAGAAAGCCAGGACAGGCCAGATCTCCTGCAGCGGGATATAGATGAGCCACATCTCGGCTCTAATCTTCTCGTCGTGGTTACTTATAGTGGTGATTGGCAATCTGGATCTCCGCTTCTAGAGAGAAATTCAGATTCTTAAGAATACCAATAGAGTGGACAACCCCTCTTTTGCCATACAGCAAGAGAGGGGTTGTTGGTTTTATGTATGGGTAATTCCCTTATGCAAGATATGTATGCACTATTCTCATTTGATTATTCCTTTTCTAGTACCTAGAACCATACCTCAGGTACGTACGTGTACCTTCAAGAAAAGATTGTTGGTGCATTCACCCTGCATTTTCACAGTCGAAGTATATGCATGAAAAACAAGAAACAATCACGTAATCTCGTTGACATTCTTCAGGTGAGCCATCAATCTTACTACAGATACATTAGTATGGGGTATTGAAAAAATGACTAAGGACTTAATCTATAAAGAAATTTTACAATTCATCAAGGAAGGGGTCTACTTTGTAGACACAAATCGCAAGATTACCTTCTGGAACAATTATGCTGAAGAGATAACAGGTTTTTCCGCCTCCGAAGTCCTCGACAGTCATTGCTACGATAATATCCTCAATCATGTTGATGATGCTGGCTCACACCTGTGCACGAACGGGTGCCCCCTACACCAAACCATTAAAGATGGTCTCAATCGTGAGGCATCAGTATACCTGCACCATAAGGATGGGCACAGAGTGCCTGTGAACGTAAGGACTTTCCCCTTGTCTGATGAAGGGAAACTCCTAGGGGCAATAGAACTGTTCTCTGAGAAAAAGACCCCTTCTGAATTGCAGCACGACATTGAGGAACTTAAAATTCTCGCCATGACAGACCAACTCACAGGGCTCTCAAATAGGAGGTATACAGAAAATTACCTCTCAGGCAAACTACGGGAGCTAGAGGAATTCCAGGCCCCATTTGCAGTAGCTTTGGTCGATATTGACCATTTCAAGGTAGTGAATGATACCTATGGTCACGATGTTGGAGATCTGGCTATTCAGATGGCAACTAAAAGTATGGTGAATGCAGTACGTTCAGGTGATCTCGTCTCCCGGTGGGGAGGAGAAGAATTCCTTGTGATCCTGTCGTCCATTGGAAATAGGAATTTGGAACAAATATCAGAACGGATGCGGATGCTTGTTGAATCATCCTCCTTGCAGGTGAATGAAAAGAACATCCAAGTTACCATCTCCATCGGATTGGTCATTGTTGAAAAACCTGTTCCAAAGGAAATAATCATCCATATGGCCGATCAGCTGATGTACCAAAGCAAGCAAAAGGGAAGAAACTGCATTTCACTAGGAACAATATAGATGCATTGATTCATTCCTCTTCCATTCCTCTATTCAAACTTCTTGCGCAACACCTCATTTCCCTTTAGCATGAAATCATCCGGACGTAAAAGGAAAAGAACCCCGATATGGAACGCACTGAAAAAAGCCTCTATACGATTATGCTTACCTTTATCCTTGGATTGGCAATACTGGGATTAGCCTTGGATGGACCGGCTCAAACTTTGAAAGGATTTCTCTCCATCCAGACTAGTGGTGCGCGCCTGATCAATGACTTTACCCAAGCAGGGGTGGGCGGTGCGATGTTCAATGCCGCCTTGGTTGGAATGATTGGACTTGTCCTTATTTATTTTGCATCAGTAAGCATCTCAGGACCAACCATTGCTGGAATCTTTACCATGATAGGCTTTGGGTTCTTTGGTAAAACACCCCTCAATATCCTTCCCCTTATAGCAGGAGTCTGGATTGCCGCTAAGATTGCAAACAAGAGCCTAGGCTCCTACAGCCTTATAGCTCTCTTTGGCACAGCCTTAGGCCCTGTGGTGACCTTCATAATGTTTGAGATTGGTTTGCCCCTTGGACTCTCCCTTCCCCTAGGACTTGTCAGTGGGCTTGCAGCAGGCTTGATCCTTCCAGCAGTTGCAGGATCCATGCTACAGCTCCATCAGGGATACAACCTCTACAATGTAGGCTTCAGCTGTGGCTTTATCGGCCTGTTTGCCTCAAGCCTACTCATTGCTACCAATACAATGAAACCCATAACCGTCATCTGGAATACAACTGCAGAACCAGCTCTCATACTGTTTATTCCAGTACTATCACTATTCCTTATCATTTCAGCCCTCGTTGTTGATGGGCTTCCTCATTTCCGTGAAACAGTAAAGGGGGTTTTCGCATTGCAAAAGCTTCCAGGAAGACTTCCTACTGACTTTTTCGATGCCGAAACTGCAGGATCAGCCCTGATCAACATGGGACTGCTGGGTCTTGCTTCCACTTTGTATGTCTGGGTGGTCAAGGCGCCGTTCAACGGACCGGTAATCGGGGGCATATTGACAGTTATGGGCTTTGGTGGTTTTGGTAAAACCTTAAGGAATGTCTGGCCAATAGTGGCAGGGGTTGTTCTGGCGACACTGGTATTCGGCAAGCAACTCTCTGATCCTGGACCCATCTTGGCCGCCATCTTCTGCACTACCCTAGCCCCTATCGCTGGGCGATTTGGGATACGTGCGGGAATAGTTGCAGGCTTTATACATCTCTTCATGGTAGAGACCACCGCAGCATGGCATGGAGGGTTGGACCTCTACAATAACGGATTTGCCGGGGGCCTTACCGCAAGCCTTCTCATGGCCATTCTACAATGGTACCAAACCAATCGTCCCAAGGAGGATTTCCAACAATGAAGCGAAAAGAAATTCTAGGTCGTCTTATCGGAGAGCTCACAAACTTCATGCTGGAAAGCAACCCCCTCAGGCTGGTTGTCTCTCTTCATCAGGAAGAGGATGGAGCGCATGTCAGTTTCTTTGACGACCGCCCTAGGTCTGAGTCAGAGTTGGAACAGATTCGCAAATCTCTCAACCCAAAGGCACCACGCCCTGAGCTAGCCCAATACTATGGAATGATGGCAGGACATGATATGACTTGGGGGGCAAGGCTCAAACTCATTGGGTGGCAGATAAAACAGGCAAGTGTCTCCAACTCGGACAGTGGTCTGCAGATAGACCTCTGGTTGGGTAGTGATGCCTTCAAGCCCGATAACTTTACCTTAGATAAGAAAAGCTAGGCGTCTCTAGCGTTGTGATCATGCTATCCCCTCAAGGTTGATCACATGCTTTGCTCCTAACAGCTTTGCTTCCTCAGGATCATGCGTTACAAGAATTACCATCTTGTCCTTGGTCCTCTTTTCTGTATAGGCAATTACCTGTTGTTTTGTCAATTCGTCCAACCCCTTGAAGGGCTCATCAAGAACGAGCAGGTCGTAGGTAGCCAACAAGGCACGAACAAGGGCTACCCTTCTCTTCATCCCTCCTGAAAGCTCTCTTGCAGGCTTGCGCATCGCATCTTCCAGACCTACAGCTATGAGGGCTTCTTGTATCTGATCCGAAGAGACTGAAGACGCTACAACAAGCTTCACATTGGAGAAGGCCGAGAGGTTATTGCATAGGCGATCTTCCTGAAAGACAGAGCTGATCCGCACCTTTTCGAAAGAAGACAGCGATCCCTCATCTGCCTCCTCAAGCCCCATAAGAAGGCGCAACAGCGTGGTCTTTCCTGAACCGGAAGCACCAAAAAGAACATTCACCTCTCCTGGGTACAAAGTGCAGCTAAACCGGTCGAATACAACAGTATTACCATACCGCTTGGAGATTTCCTGAATCTGCATTTTTTTCATAGGTGCTCCATCTTTATCATCGCCCTGTCCAAAAGAATAAGGAAGATCTTTTCAAACCATACACTAATGGTGATGATCACCAGCGTCCAGGCAAACATATCCGGAGTATCCAGATAAATCTTAGCCTGGTACAACTTCTCTCCTATAGAACCCTGGGGAAGCCCTATCACTTCAGCTGCAATCCCAGCCTTCCAACTCAGCCCCAAAGCAACCGAACATGCTGAACGGAAATAGGGAAGCACTTGGGAGAGATATATATATCGGATACGTCTGTAGGTAGGGACCCTAAAAACCTGTGCCATCTCCAACAATCTCTCATCAGTACTTCGTATACCCATCAGCACATTGGTGTATATGAGGGGCAACACCATCAAGAAGGAGATAAAGACCGAAAGGTTTTGGGGAGAAATCCAAACAAGGGTAAGAATTACAAACGAAGCGACAGGGGTTGCCTTTATCGTCTGTATGGGAGGAGCCAGCAGCTCCTCAACCCAACGAGAGCGATAAGAAAAGATTGCAAAAAGCACTCCCATAAGGGTTGCCAGGAGAAAGCCCCCAGCGATCCTTGAAAAGGAGTACCCAATAGAGCGCCAGAAGGAACTGACTTGGACCTGTTCAAAGAGGTGCAGAATTACAGCAATAGGAGAGACAAGCAGGATATCCTGACCTAGGGTCATGGCAACGAGTTGCCATATCCCTAGCCAGAAAAGAACCGACCAGACTCTGATGGTGCCCCGCCTATTAGCGGATGAAGTAGAATTCATCGGTAGGGAGTGCTCCACCTACACTCTTGGGGTTCTGATCGAATAGGACAGTGAGATAGCCAGAGAGTTTGCTCTGCATCTCCTTGCCGTCAATATAGGTGATATTGCAGTAGGGTAAGGCCTTCAAGGCTACAGGGGCGGGAACGATATTCAGGGCCCCTATAAGAGTTGCAGCCTCTTGGTGATGAGACTGGACATAGGCCACTGAATCTGCATAGTGATCAAGGAAAGTAGAAACAGCCTCTGGCTGTTCGGTGATGAAGGAGGTACGACCAACCACTACACCGGTCATCATGGTGCTGGGGAAAGCCTGTGTACCCTGGATATCCTCCCAGAGCTTGGTCATATCAAGAGCAACGCGAATACTAGAATCCTTCATCATGGCCGCGGTGGCAAAGGGCTGGGGAAGCACTGCTATGCTGTTTGGCTTCTGTGCCAAAGCTGCAACACACTCCACAGTCTCGCTCTTCCACTCGATGGTCACATCCTCTATGCCATAGGAATTGAGCAGATACTTGAGAGCATACTCAGGAGAAGCTCCCTTTCCAGTGGAAAAGATGGTCTTGCCAGAGAGGTCTTCGATGGAAGTAATCGTATCACCACTTTCCATGATGTAGAGGACTCCAAGGGTGTTGATTGCCAGAACCCTTAAGGCTCCCTTGGTATTGTTGAACAGTACAGAGGAAAGGTTGGCAGGAATTGCTGCGATATCGACCTCACCCTTTACCAGCTTGGTTACAACCACATCGATGGTCGCCAACTCATCGAACGTATAGGTATTGCCATCCATCACGCCTTTTTTTGCCTCTTCCATCAGAGAGACCATTCCCATGGCAGTAGGCCCTTTCATAGCCAATACCCTTACATCAACAATTTCTTTTCCACTCTGTGACAGATTTGAGAGATCAACATTGACACCCTCTTTCGCACCTGCTGCAAACAGGGCTACACTGCCCAACACCAATACCAGTAGGATCAGACAAAACTTCTTCATACAAATTACTCCTGTGCCATACAGGCACCATGCATATTTCATTTCTGGAGAATACTCTCCAGAATCTTGCGGTTTGTCACCCGAACATTTGAGCCGTCACTGTCTACAGCTCCCAACTTTTCAAGTGAAGCGAGTTCCCTGAAAAGGGAGGCCCTGCTGATGCCTAAAGGAAGGGCTAAAGAAGCCTTGGAAATCAGGGACAATTCAGGATTCTCTCCTGTGGTGTGGCTCACAAGGTACTCTGCAACCTTTAATCGGGCAGACGTGAGGGAGAGCTGCTCGATGCGCCTAATCAAGAACTGGATTTTACGGTTACAAAGCTTTGCATATTCAACCATTGCCAAGGGGCTCTTGAGTATTGCTGTTCGCAACACATCTTTGCCAACAGAAAGAAGCACACAATCGGTTCGACACTGCAACAGGGTGCGAAGGTCCTCTTCCTCAAAGAGATTGCTTATGCCAAAAACCTCAGACTTACCCAAGGTGGAGACAAGTATTTTCGTACCATCGAGGGCGACACTGAACACATCAAGTTCCCCCTCTTCCACAAAGACAGCCAAAGAGACCGAACCCTCTGTGTCACCCACTACCTGTCCCTTCGGATAGGATCTCCGTAGTAATGATGAGGGAGTAAGCGTTTTGGAATCGAGTAACAATTCCAGTAGTGTATGGTCAGGAAAGAACTCAGTTTGCATACAAATCCTTAGTTTCTTATAGCTATTTTTATTGCCATATTATCCAATATAATAGAGGATAATCACCAAAATAGCAGTTTTTACCGTCTCATTTGAGACTATTGTAAGGCTACCATGGAAATGCGTGTTAATGCAATAAGGGACCCAGGAAAAAGGGGTTTCTGTATTCTTCAAGGCACTCTATCGCCACTGATCACCCACAACTGGAATGGCAACAAAAATGCTACTGGCAGGGAAAAACTAATTCTTAGCATTCATTTCCAAAATTCGTTAGAGACGCAGACAAGAGGCTTCAATCCACACGTGCTGGGTTGAGCCTTGTTACAGAATTTTTGAAATAATGCCATTGAACTAATCCCAGCTGCTATGGGGAAATCAAAGCTCCCACTCTTCCAAAAAATGCAATATCGGGTGCGTCTGAAGTGCCGAAGAACCGGCAGACCTGTCTTTTCTACCATGGTGATGCCTTTTTGACAATAGGCCCCCTTACCCCCAGGCAGTGCAGAGGGGTCTGGATACAAGGAATATGCTCTATTGTGTTTAGGGAGGACCGCCCGGCATGAAGATGCTGCTTGAGAGCAATGCCCCACATTCAGGACAGACAGAGAGGTTGACCTTGTAGAGTCTCAGGACGGTCTCCTGCAGGGTCTCCTTCTTCAGTACCCTGCCCTTGGTCCTGGTCCATATCTTGCACTTGGCAAGCTTTGTTTTCTTGCTTGCCGAGGCATAGACCCCATAGTGTCGGATCCTCGTGAACCCGCAGGGGGGCACATGCAGGAGAAATCTCCTGATGAACTCCTCGTTATCCAGGGTCAATGTCTTCTGCCGGCACTTGTCCTTGTAGTCCTTGTAGGTGAAGGTTGTCTTCCCAGAAGTCACCTCGAAAAGCCGGTTGTTGGTAATGGCGGTCCTGTGGGTGTAGCTACCCAGATACCTGTACACCCCTTCGGAACCCTTGAAGGGCTTCTTGCAGTAGACAACCCACTCCTTACCCATGACGGTATCCAGAAGGGCACCAAACTCATCCTGTGCGAACGTGATGTCACCTGAGGTGAAGGCCTTGCGCAGAGATGCTACGAACAGCCCCCTGAACTTCCTCGACATGGCCCTCACAGGCAGGAAGAACTTCCTCTTGCCCACAACCCATCCCATCTGTGAATATCCACCTCCGGTGATGATCATGTGGATGTGGGGGTGGAAGACGAGGGTCTTGCCCCAGGTGTGCAACACCGCTGTCATCCCCGGCAACGCCCCGAGATGCTTGCTGTCGGTGGCAAGGGCTTTCACCGTCTCCGTGCTGACCTTGAAAAGCAGGTTGTAGAACATTCCCTTGTTGGCCAGAGCCAACGCGTTGAGTTCGCCGGGGACTGTGAAGACGGCGTGGAAGTGTCTCACATCCAATATGCTGCAGAGCCTTCCCTCAATCCAGGACTCCCTCTTCATGGAGCCGCACTTGGGGCAGCATCGGCAGCGGCAGCTGTTGTAGCTGATGCGCGAGAACCCGCAGGAACAGGAGTCCTTATGGCCACCCAGCCCTGCCGTCCTGCAGTGGAGGATGGCATTGACGGCCTTGTACTGGTCCTTGTCCAGCGGATTGCCGCCCCTGAAGCTGTCGAACGAGTGCGCGAGGATGTCCTGTACCTCAAAGTGTGGGCGAGTCAGCATGACGGGCCTTGTACTGGTTCCAGATCATTTCACAGATTTCCGAGGGACTCAGCGTGTTAGTGGTGTCGACATAGCTTAGGGGTAGGTAAATTTCTGTGGAGGCGAGCGAGGCATGCCCGAGAAGGTGCTTGAGTGTCAGGATGCCATGGGGGTTGTTCTGCATGAAGTGGCAGCTGAAGCTGTTTCGCAGGCTATGGGGATGAAATTCCGAAGACAATCTGCTACGCTCCAGGCAGGTCTTGAAATCATTGGTGGATACAGTGCACTTCGAGCTACCTAGTATCGTCTTGGCCGGGAACATCCATTTGTCTGGGGTTTCCGGCCTGTTTTCTGACCAATAATGGCGCAGTGCCTGGTAGCATACCTCCGGTAGCACCACCATCCGTTCCTTGTTTCTCTTCCCATGGGGAATCCTCACGAATCTCGTCCCCGAATGGCTGTCGGTCTCGATGTCCGTATACTTCATATTCTTCAGCTCAAACGTTCTCATGCCGGTCGCATACAGGATGAGAAAAAAGATAAAGTCCTTGATGTTGTTGAGATGTGCAAAGAACTGCAGCAGCTGTTCCACCCTGAAGTAGACAGGCTGCTTGTGGTAGGCACGTACATTGGGGACCTGCTTGCGGTTGATTGTCTTGTCGAGCACAACCTCCAGGAAGAACTTGCACCCTGCATTGTAGGTGTTGATGCTGGTCCCCTGAAGTTTGCAATCCTTGCGCAAATGCAACAGGAAGAGCCTCAGGTTATCCTGATTCAAGTCGGCAAGCCTGTCCTCCTTCCCTGCAAACTCGCTGAACCTCTTCAGCGCTGTGAGATAGGTCTGTCTGGTCTTTTCAGAACTCCCCCGAAGCAGAAAGTCCTCTTCCATCTTCTCCAATACCTGTTCATTCGTCATCATCGGTAAAATCCTCCTGTGAAATAGTTTGGTTCTAGGAACCACAACCATGGTACAGGAGGATTTGGGGAGGACTCAATTAAATATGGGAAGAGACCGAAGGAGTATGGATGAGACTCACGGGCAAGAGGAGTTGAGAGGCTTGGTCAGAAGAACCACACCCAAAATGGGGAAGGAGTTGGGAGGGAAACAGTTCATGTCAGTAGAATATTGCAGAAGTGGATATAGCTCTCGAGCACTATGGCTTAGAAGCTTCCGCGCAGCGGATTAGTTCAATAAATCATAGTAAGCAACATGAGGACAAACCTCAGATTACCAGTAAAAAAGTGGCCTTTGAGGTTGAGAAAGAAATCTGAGGTTTTATTACTCATATTGTGTTTATAGTTCTAAAGGCCAGGATGACTAGAGAAGTTAGCAGAAGTTGGTAGCAAAAATATGGTATTCTCTGGTAATCGTCTTGATATGATGTCACTGAAAGTTTCTTTACATCCCTAAAATATTGAACATTCCAATAGAGTGAAATAAGGTAAGAAACATCTCAGGAAAGTTCTAATAATCGGGTGACCCAACTGTTGAAGCAAGAACACTTGTCCTGCATTTTAGGTACTCCAATTGAGGCTGCAATTAGGGATCCTTGAAGAACTTTCTTATACTGGGGATTCATGCATTCTATTACTTTGGAAGGGGCTTTTGAAGGATCTGTATTAATCAATTCAGGGTCACCATCATAAAGATCCAAAATCCGTTGCAAATCCTGTTCATGTACACATAATCCTTCACTGAGTTTTTGGACATCTGAGAAGAGCAGTGCCTCAAACTCATGAAAGGAAAAATAGGGAAGAACCCGCGAGGTAATATTATATTGAGGAAACATCTCTTTGAGTTTATCCAAAGTATATTTTTCCAGTATCTCACTCAAAAAATTCTTATCTAGATTCCGACCAGCACTTGCCGCCAATTTAATTTCATCCATACCTGGCCATTTAGAGTCAAGCCGAAAAAAATCAAACATTGAGGAGATATAGGTAGTACTTCTTTGTTTCAAGGCATTTCTTACATCTTTGGAAAAACGTTCAAAGGAGACACCCCCACCCTTGTGTCCAGGAGATCCTATGAGTTGAGCACTGATATAACAGGCCTGCTCTCCAAGATATGGTGCCAAAACTGATCTCAAAAAGGATTGTTCGCTCTGCCCTTCTACAATTACTATAATCTCATTCATGGATAGGACCACCAGACAGTATGTTTTTTGTCCATAGCTCACCAAGAGAATAATCTTCCAACCAAACATCCAATGAATTAGAATTCAGCCGGGTAAAGGTAGACTGTCCTTCCATTCGGTCACAAACAATAATATCTTCAGGCTCAAAATGACTGATCAAAGCAGGCGATTGAGTTGCCACAATAAGTTGGGTGTCAGTAGATCTTGCTTGCATGAGTTCTGCCAAAAGGCCAATTGCATATGGATGAAGGCCAAGTTCAGGTTCGTCAATGATGATGGTATCAGGATGCTTTGGTTGTAAAAGAACTGTAGCGAGACAGATAAAGCGAAGAGTCCCATCAGAAAGCAACTGGGGTTTCATAGGATAATCTGATCCTTTTTGCTTCCACAGTAGTCTGACTAGATCTTGAGGATTCGCCTCCAAAATAAAATCATCAAAAAACGGTGCTACCTGGCGTACGGCTGCCACTATCTGGGAATAGAAAAAACTATGATAAGGATGGCCCTTAAGATAAAGAAGATAACTAGCTAAATTTGAACCATCAAAGCGCAAATACCCATAATCAAAAACATTTTGAGATGATTTAATTGGAGATAGCCGTCCAGTATCATGAAAATGGTACATTTGCCAGTTTTTTATTGATTCATATACGTAGTAGCCAACGCCATGTTTCGAAAACACCCCTTCGGTATCCTTGTCTGCCAATAGTGCTGGAGTAAAACCATCAGGAGAATGTAGATTATACCAATGATTCATATCTTTATAATACGTTCCTTCCGAATCTATACGAAGCAGGTCATCTTGAGTCGGGACTAAAACCATTCTATAACCATTCACTCCAAAGTCCAGCTTGAAGTATATCTGAGTTGCTTCAGGTTTTCCTTTATATAAAAAATCTGCAGCAACACCAGAATCTAAAACATATTTCTTAAGATCTGTATCTTTAAATCCTGGTAGAGGAAGTTGCATGCTTGCGCGAAGAAGTTTAAACAATTCGAGGAAATTACTTTTGCCTGATCCATTAGCACCAATGAGAAGATTTAGTTTTGTAAGGGGTAGGGAATCCATTTCTCGTATCGATTTAAAACCACTGACCGAGAGAGAATCCAATCTTGCCATATTGATTTTTCCTTTCAGATCATACCCTACCATACTTCATCCTCCTCTGCAATTAAGAGATGTTTCTGCTGATAGTGCTTCAAGTTTTCGAAAGACTTTCTGGTAATACCATTGACGAGAATAAGCAAAAACACAATGCACCCAAGAGATGAAGTCAAAAAAGGAGTTCTCTAAACAGTTATATGTTGCAATTTCTTCAATTTTTGTTGCATTTTGTATTTTTATTCAAAATATTGGTGTTTTTATGCATATTTATGTTGCATAAATACGGAAAATTAGGTATTCTCCCAACAATTTGGACAAAGGGAGCGATAATGGAAACAACCTTTCTCATCCTAGAAGATGGAACGACCTTCACCGGCAAGGGGTTCGGAAAGAGAGCTCCTCTCTATACGGAACTGGACACACAACCTCTATTTGGAGAGGTGGTCTTCAACACCAGCATGTGTGGTTACCAGCAAATCCTCACAGACCCCTCCTACCATGGGCAGATGGTGGTCATGACAAGTCCACACATAGGAAACTATGGGTGTGAGCCTCTCTTTTCTGAGAGCACGCACTGCCCCATAGCAGTTCCCTCTTCGGCTCTTATCATTCGATCACTGTATGAAGGCCCTCTTCCCTTGGAAAGGGTCTCTTTAGATGCCTTCATGAAAGAATCAGGCGTCTGTGGAATTAGTGGTGTCGACACCAGGGCTTTGACCTTACACCTTCGTGAAAAAGGCTCCTGCAATGCACTGTTGCTCTGTAACGGGCATACTAGTCTGACTATGTCAGAGAAGACACAAGCTTTGAAAACTCTTAGTTCCTTGCCCTCAATCTCAGAGCGTAACCTCATCGAAGGTGTGTCGGTCAGAGCCCCGCTGGTCGATCCTCCCTCTTCGGTACCTACACCCACGTCCCCGATCATCCGCTTTGCCCTTGTCGACTTCGGTATCAAGAGCTCCATCATAGCCGAACTATACAAGCGTAACGCAGCAGTTACCCTGTTGCCCAGCTCTTCTACCTCTGAAGAGGTCCTGAGCCACAACTGTGATGCTCTCTTCCTCTCCAATGGACCTGGGGACCCCATGATGCTTCCCGAGGCAGTGGCCATGACCAAGACAGTGATGGAGAGCCTTCCGACAGTAGGCATCTGTCTCGGTCACCAGATACTGACGCTGGCCTTGGGAGGGAAAACCGCCAAGATGAAGTTCGGCCATCATGGGGCGAACCATCCCGTTAGGGACCTCTTCTCTGGTAGGACCTTTGTGACCAGCCAGAACCACGGCTATATGAGCGAGGCATCATCCTTGCCCTCTTGTGTCCTTCCCTGGTTCATCAATGCAAACGACCAATCAATTGAAGGACTTTGGCATAAGGAGAAACCCATCGCATCTGTCCAATTCCACCCCGAAGCATCTCCAGGCCCCCATGACGGGTCTTGGATTTTTGACCGGTTCATCAGCATCGCACAGGGAGAAAAATCATGAGCGCACGAACAGATATCAAGAGAATCCTTGTAGTGGGAAGCGGGCCGATAGTCATCGGCCAGGCTTGTGAATTCGACTACAGCGGAACACAAGCGGTGAAGGCTCTCAAGGAAGAGGGCTATGAAGTCACCCTGATCAATCCCAATCCAGCAACCGTCATGACAACGCCGGGCATCGCTGAACACATATATATGGATCCTCTAAGGCCCGAGTATATCGAACAGATATTCCAGCGCGAGCAACCTGATGCCATCCTCTCCACCATGGGGGGACAGACTGCCTTGAACCTTACTTTGGAGCTTGACCGACTGGGACTGCTCAAACAGTATGGCGTAGAGGTCATCGGAGCGTCCATTGCATCAATTGGTCTGGCTGAAGACCGTGGCGCTTTCAAAAAGATCGTTGAGGGGCTTGGTTTGGAAAGTGCCAAGAGTACAATCATCCACACCCTAGAAGAAGGCCTTGCCTTGGAAGCGAGCATGGGTCTGCCGCTCATTATCCGCCCATCCTATACCTTGGGAGGTATGGGAGGAGCGATAGCCTTCACCCATGATGAGTTGCCCCTTCTTCTAGAACATGCCCTGGAAACCAGCCCCACCCATGAGGCCCTCATCGAAGAGTCCCTCATTGGGTGGAAGGAATTTGAGATGGAGGTGATGCGCGACAAGTTGGATAATGCCATCATCGTGTGCTCGATCGAAAACATCGACCCTATGGGAGTCCATACGGGAGACAGCATAACCATCGCCCCCATCCAGACCCTCGATGAAAACCAATACCAGAAGATGCGCGATGCCTCCATAGCCATTCTACGGGCAGTAGGCGTTGAGTGTGGAGGCAGCAATGTCCAATTTGCCATAGACCCGAAAAGCGGCAAGATGGTGGTCATCGAAATGAACCCAAGGGTTTCACGCTCATCAGCTTTGGCCAGCAAGGCGACAGGGTTCCCCATCGCACGCTGTTCTGCAAAGCTTGCAGTGGGCTATACCCTCGATGAGATCATAAATGAGATAACCGGTAAGTCGGTATCGTGCTTCGAGCCAGCACTTGACTACTGTGCTGTGAAGGTCCCCCGCTTTGAACTGGAGAAGTTCCCCCTTCCCCCCTCTGCCTTGGGGACGCAGATGCGCAGTGTAGGGGAAGCCCTCGCCTTGGGCAGGACAGCCCTTGAGGCCTTGAACAAGGCTCTGCGATCATCAGAGCAGAAGCTTGAAGGCCTTACAGACCTCACTGAAGAGCATCGCTATAGCACCAGTGAGGTTGAGGTGCTGCTCAGAAGCGCACACCCTCTACGAATCCTTGCAGCCTATACTATATTGTGCAGACAAGGAGAGGCTCTTGCCTCAGAGATCTCTGACATCACAGGATTTGACCCATGGTTTGTCCATCTGCTGGTAGAGCAGAGCAGACTGGACAAACGCCTTCAACAGGGCCTCGATAGGGATATACTTCTAGAGGCTAAGATGGCCGGCATGAGTGACAAGAGAATTGCGACCCTCCTCAGGACAGAAGAGAGTTCCATAGAACGTCTACGGTATGCATACGACCTGCATCCCGTCACCCACTATGTCGATACCTGTGCAGGGGAGTTCCAAGCTATCACGCCCTACCTCTACACAACCTATGGCGAAACCGACGAAGCACCCCCACTAGGTGAGGAGGCCGTGGTCATCCTGGCAAGCGGGCCCAACAGGATAGGCCAGGGCCTGGAGTTTGATACCTGTTGCACCCTTGCATCCCTTGCCTACAGAAAGCTTGGAAAGAAGACCATCATGGTCAACAGCAATCCAGAGACGGTCTCCACTGACTTCAACATCAGCGACCGCCTCTATATAGAAGCGTTGGGTGCAGAAGAGGCAAAGGAAATCCTCTTACGCGAACGCACAAACAACATAATCGTACAGCTAGGCGGACAGACGCCCCTCAATATTGCAAACAGGCTCAAGACAAGTGGAGCAAAGCTTGTGGGAACCTCCTTGGAAGGACTGGAGAAAGCAGGGGACAGAGGGCAGTTCTCTGCTCTTGTAACAGAGTTGGGACTACGCCAACCAAAGAACAGGACCGCCTATAGCCAGAAAGAGCTTATACCCCTTGCTGAAGAGGTGGGCTATCCTGTGCTTGTCCGACCCTCCTATGTGTTGGGCGGCAGGGGAATGTTCATCATCTTTGACCAGAAGGGAATAGAAGACCTCATAGAGAAAAAAGCCATCTGTGCAAGCAAGAAGGCACCCATTCTCCTGGATCAGTTCCTTGAGGATGCCTTTGAGTATGACCTCGATGCAGTCTGTGATGGAGAGAGCATCTATATAGGAGGAATCCTACAACACATAGAGGCGGCAGGCATCCATAGCGGCGACTCTGCAGCAGTGTTTCCCACCTACAAGTCCAATCCCACCATTCTTACCCAGATGAAAGAGTGGGCACACAAGCTTGCCCTCGCCCTGGAGGTACAAGGCCTGATGAACATTCAGTTTGCCGTCAAGGATGACTTGCTCTACCTCATTGAGGTAAACCCCAGGGCTTCGAGGACAGTGCCATTCATATCCAAGGCTTCCGGGGTAAACCTCGTGGAGGTAGCTGTAAGGGTGTGGGAGAACGAGGATCTTGTACACCAAAGGTTGGTAGGCAAGAAGGGTGGCATAGGGGAAGGCAAATGTCTGCTTGGCTGGGCGGTAAAGGAGGCTGTTTTCTCCTTTGACCGCTTCAGCAATGTCGACCCGGCCTTAGGCCCTGAGATGCGTTCAACAGGAGAGTCCATCGGCTTGGGAAAGAGTTTTGGAGAAGCCTTTGCCAAGAGCCAGATCAGTGCCGGGAACAACCTGCCTACCTCAGGCAAGGTTGTGGTGAGCGTCAACAAGAAAGACAGAAAGACCATTCTCCCGGTTGTGAAAAAACTCAAGGCCCTTGGGTTTCAGATAGCTGCCACGAAAGGTACTGCACGGTTCTTATTTGATGAGGGAATCCTGTCTGAAGTGGTCCAGAAGGTGCACGAGGGACGACCCAACCTCACCGACTACCTCAAGGAGAAATCCATAGCCTTGGTGATAAACACCCCGATGGGATATCTGGCCCATGCCAGTGATGATGAGATAAGGAGCAAGGCAATGCGGTTGAAAATCCCCTATACCACGACAACCAGTGCCGCTATAGCGGCTGTCGATGCCATCGAATTCCTGCAGAAAAAGAGAATTATGGTAAGGGAGCTTCCCCAGTAGCTGGCAATTGTCTTTTTGCCATCCATAGTATAGGATAGGAATACTTTTCACAGATAGGGGAACGGTATGGCAGAAGAACTATTTACACAACGAACAGCGACATGCGGAGCACTGACCATGGCAGATGACACCAAAAAGGTTGTCCTCAACGGATGGGTCCATCGGGACCGCAACCATGGCTCCCTACATTTCATCAACCTACGCGACCGCTATGGGATTACCCAGGTTGTGGTCGATGACGATGCGTCAGCTGAGTTGCAGGGCACTGCCAACGAGCTGAGGATGGAGTTCTGTATTGCAGTAACCGGGCAGGTTCGCCTCAGACCCGAATCCATGATCAACACTGAGATGGCAACAGGTGAGATCGAAGTCAAGGCGGAGAAGATCGAAATCCTCTCCCGCTGTGCACCGCTACCCTTCCAGCTTGATGATGGCAAGGAAACCCGTGAGGATCTGCGCCTCAAATACCGTTATCTTGACTTGCGTAGCCAGGGTATGCAAAAGCGAATGAAGCTTCGCCATGACTTCATCTTCTCCATCAGAAAGTATCTTGCTGGCAAGGATTTCTATGAGATTGAGACACCAACACTCATCAAGAGCACCCCTGAGGGGGCTCGTGACTTTGTGGTCCCCAGTCGTCTCTATGCCGGCAAGTTCTATGCACTTCCACAGAGTCCCCAGCTTTTCAAGCAGATCCTGATGGTCGGGGGCTTTGACAAGTACTTCCAGATCGCCCGCTGTTACCGTGATGAGGATGCCCGTGGAGACCGTCAGCTGGAGTTTACCCAGCTAGACCTGGAGATGAGCTTTGTAAAGCGTGATGACGTCCTCTCCCTTATGGAAGGGTTATTCGGTCATGTATTCAAAGAGGTCATGGATGTAGATCTTCCTGTCAGTTTCAGAAGACTCACCTATGAAGACAGCTTGAATACCTATGGCAATGACAAGCCTGATCTCCGCTTTGACCTTCCCCTCTCCGATATGAATGAAATAGCCCAGAAGAGCAGCTTCGCTACCTTCAAGGATATTGTTGCTGCCGGAGGGTATGTGAAAGCCCTCTGCGCACCCAAGACCGAAGGGGTGGAGTTCAGCCGCAAGTTCATCACCGAGCTTGAAAATGCTGCCAAGATCTACGGGGCAAAAGGCCTTGCCTGGATCAAGGTAGGAGCCGAGGCCTCCCTATCAGGTGGTGTAAGCAAGTTCTTTGTTGGGTTGGAGGATGAATTGGTGTCTCAGCTTGGAGCAAAGGAAGGGGATCTCATCCTCTTTGTAGCCCATGAGAACTGGAAGCGTTGTTGTGCCAGCCTTAGTGCTGTACGATCGAAACTGGGCAAGGACCTCAATCTGATTCGCAAGAGCTTTGAGTTCTGCTGGATCATCGACTTCCCCCTCTTTGAGTACAATGAGACAGGCAGTCACTGGGAGGCTGCACACCATATGTTCAGCATGCCCCAGAGCCAGTACCTCGACACCTTGGAATCTGATCCGGGCAGTGTGAAGGGAGACCTTTACGATTTAGTACTCAACGGGTACGAGGTAGCAAGCGGCTCGATACGTATCCATGATGTTGAGTTGCAGAAGCGAATTTTCCGCATCTGCAACTTCGATGACGAGACTGCTGAGGAACGCTTCGGATTCCTGCTCAATGCCTTCAGGTACGGACCACCCCCTCATGGCGGAATAGCCCCTGGTATCGACAGGATGCTCATGATCATGTGTGAGGAAACCTCAATCCATGAGGTAATCGCATTCCCGAAGAATACGGCGGGTATCAGCCCTATGGATGATTCCCCCTCGTTCCTCGACAAGGAGCAACTGGATGACCTACATCTGATAATTGATTATCCGAAACCCAAGGAATGAAAGGTATCAATCTGTAACGTTTCATCCTTAGGGTGCAGAACCCTATTCTTTTATGCCTAAAACATCCAATAAATCATCATTTATTG
>JAEINL010000136.1 GCA_016342655.1 Sphaerochaeta sp.
CCCAGAACCCCAGAACCCCAGAACCCCAGAACCCCAGAACCCCAGAACCCCAGAACCCCAGAACCCCAGAACCCCAGTATAGGTCCAGAGCAAATATCCTATGCACTTAAGGCTGTTCGTCTGGAACTAGGTCTGTCCGAAACAACGCTAGCTAAGCGTACGCATTTCCAACTGACTGCCATTAGCCTACGGGAGCAATCACGCTATCAAAGCTATCCAGCGTTAAGTACGCTGGAGATCTACTGTAAAGCCTTTGGCATTACAGTCTCTTCTTTCCTTTGCTATGCAGCTTCTCTTTCTTGTTCAGTAGAGGAGGCCATATCATGAACTTCCTCTCACGGTCAGAAATTAATGCAACCTATACCTGTTATCTGAAACCTTATATCCAGAGCGGGAATCTACCCTATCTATCTGTTACAGACAATGCTCGGCTTCTCAGTCTAGATGAAGTAGCCTTTTTGTTTGGTTTTGAACCATTTGATTTAGCAGGCTTTATACTTGTTCATTCAGAGGCTCATCCAGGATCAATACCCTATCAACTATGTGGAGAGGATATCGTCTTTGAACGGGAAGCAATACTGTCTTGGTATCTGGAAACAGCACTTCCCCTACTTAAGGAGGCAAGCTGCTGAAACAGTGGGATTGTTTAAACTTTCTCCATTGGACCAAGAAGAGGCATTAGGCTTAAAGCCTCTTCTTGCTTCAATGGAAACAGCTAGCTTTCTCTTTCTCTCTCTTTTTCTCTTTCTCTATTTTCTCTTTCTTTACTTTAACCCGCCCCTACACCCTCGTCCCTTCAAACTCCGGTACGAGCCCATGCAGAATCTCTACCAGCTCTTCAGGACTCTTCTCTGGTAGGGAGGTTATCAGTTGGCTTAGCTCTTGTTCTTCCATCTTGGACTTCTTGACCTTTGCCTTGAAGACCAACTTGTCTTCTGTTGGGATGGTAGTGTCTTTATTTGCCAAGAGTTCCTCATAGAGCTTCTCACCAGGACGCAGGCCTGTGATGATTACCTGGCTTCTTCCATCGCCGTAGTACTTAATGAGTTTTAGTGCAAAGTCGTATATCTTCACTGGCTGTCCCATATCCAGGACCATGACTTCCCCGCCCTTGGCCATGGAAGCAGCCTTGAAGACGAGGCCTACGGCCTCAGGGATGGCCATGAAGTATCGTATGATCTCCCTATGAGTCACTGTAATGGATACCCCGGCCTTGATCTGGTCCATGAAGAGGGGGAGCATGCTCCCACGGCTTCCCAGGACGTTGCCAAAGCGGACACTGATTATCTCAGTTTCGGCAGTATTAAGCATTCTGGCCATAAGCTCGACAACACGCTTGGTGGCACCCATGACGTTGGTGGGATTCACCGCCTTGTCGGTGGAGATGACAATCACCTTTTGTACCTTGTGTGTCTTGGCACTCTGCAGGATATTGTAGGAACCACCAATGTTGGTGTTGATTGCCTCTTCAGGATAGAGCTCCTGCAGGGGTACATGCTTGTACGCTGCAGCATGGAAAACCAGTTCGGGCTTGTACTGCTCGAATATCCTGTCGATCTTCTTCCGGTTCTTGATATCACACACAACCGGCACTATAAGGCTACTCCACTCCTTCTGGAAGTTATGAAGCCTCAAAGAAAGATCATGCAGTTCAGTCTCATCAATATCAAGGAGGACCAGTTGGCTAGGGTCATAGCTAAGCAGCTGCCTACAGATCTCACTGCCTATGCTGCCACCGGCTCCGGTAACAAGAATCCTCTTGTCCCGCACCATAGCCTTGATAGGTTCCCTGTCGATCTTGATAAGAGGCCTTCCCAAAAGGTCAGCATAGTCAAGGCTCCTGAGGTCCAGTTCCTTAGCGCCACCCTGTTGCATTTCAAAAAGGGAAGGGATGACCATCACCTCACAGTTGTTTTCCTTGGCAGCATCAACAGCGGCGAGCATCTTCTCCTGGGTAATCTCAGTGATGGCTATGATAAGTGCTTTTGATTGGGTCTGTTTGAGGGCCTTGTCAAGGGCCTCTACAGTCCCAAACACCTTAAGGCCTAGAAGGACTGTTCCCTGCAAATCGGGATCGTCATCGACGAACCCTACAATATGGAACGGGAGCCGGCCCTTATTGTACTGCCGAACCAAGGTGTTTCCCAACTCCCCGGCACCATATACTATGGTCCTGGGATTGCCGTTGTTTGTCTGCCTGATATGGTAGTTAATAGCGTTGCGGTAGGCATACCGCAAGGCCATTAAAAAAAGAAAAGCGAACCCATCGGAAACACAGAGGAAGGGAATCCACAAGGACGAAAAAGAGTCAAACCTCGTGAAAATCAGTATCCCAACCACAAAAGGAAGGACAAAGCCCACCAACCCACGGTTAAGAAGGTCAAGGGAACTTTCACTGATGCGGATCCTATAGAACTTCACCACCAACAAGGAGAGCAACAGAGCAATAGTGTTCAGTGCAACTACCGAATAAAAAGAAGGGGGTATAGTACGGAATACTACCCAGGCGGCAAAGAAGCCGCTGGCTATCACCCACAGTGCATCAAAGCACAAGAGAAAGACTGTCCGCCTTATACGCTTTGTTGCAAGACTTGCCACTGGTACCTCATTATATTGGTTTTTGATACTATTAGAACAAACCTTCCCCAACCCAGACTACCCTAGTCTGGCTACAGGAGAAGCTTCAGAGCCCCTTTGCCAGGACGAACCTACAGCAGAAAGGATGAGAACATATATGAATCAGTTATGATATAAAAGCAATACTGATTCTGTCCTACAAAATTAAAGATAGCATAGCATTCTTCACCCTGCGTGTAAACTAAAAAAAGGAAAGTATCGTTGCAAAGAGAAAGATAAAGTAGCCATAAGTAAGAATTCCCTATCATTTAGTACTCATTCTTGCTTGTTTATGCACATCTCCTCATTGCACCTATGTATCAGAACCAATAAACTCCACAGGCATACTTACCTTACGAACCTCATTGGCAAACTCAAATGCCACCAAAACCCTAGAACTCCTTCTGTCTACCCTCAGGATAGTCCCATGCAGATCCATGAGGGGACCTTCCAACACCTTGATCGGCTCCCCTTGCTTGAACTCAACCTTACTCGGCTTGATAAGACCCTTGTTGCCCATGATCCAGGCTGCATACTGCATGTCAGCCCCCTTAAGGGCAACAGTCCTGTCAAGGTTGTGCAAGAATCCATAGGAACCCGGGATTCTCCTTATCGGGGATGTGTGACTCTGCAAATCAATCTCAGTCGAGACCATCAAATACCCTGGAAGGATAGGCTGGTCTGTGACCAGCTTCTTGCCTTTCCTCCGCTCAAACATCCGCCTCTGAGGGTAGAATACCTTCACGTCGTTCAGGTCGCCCAGCTCCCGGGAAAAATACTTGTTAAGGTGGGCCCGTGCTCTAGCCTCACCCCCTGTCCTGCATGCAATACAAAAGTAGTTCATAATTGCCTATTTTATCGGTTAAAATTAGAAATGTCACTATAGGGAAAAAGCTTCCTCCAATACTCCTTTCATCCCTTCCTTTTCAGGATTTTTTCCTGTCCACATCTCAATGGCAAGTCTTCCCTGGTTCACCAGCATGCCCAAACCGTCGACAGTGGTACAACCAGATTCCTGCGCTCGTAGTAAAAACAACGTTTGGACAGGATTAAATACAACATCACAAGCAATTAATGCATTATTTCTTTTGGGAAAGCTCACATCAACACAAGCAGAAGGGGAAAACAGTCCCACGGACGTTGCCTGCACAACCACCTCCGCATCACTGGGTATCGCATAGGTGCCAACCCAACGGTCTACAGAGAGGACAGTGGGGGAGATTCCCGAAAGCCTCTTGGCAAGGGTGCGCGAACGCTCTTCTGTCCTGTTTACCAACACCACCTCCCCTGCCTTGGCCAGGACAAGGCTGGTGGCGATAGCAGAAGCTGCCCCCCCTGCGCCAAGTATTACTACTTTTTTGTTTTTCACCTGCAGGTTTCTTTCAGTCAGCGACTGTAAGAAACCCTTGCCATCGGTGTTATCCCCATAGTAGGTGCCATCGCCCTTACGTGTAATGCAGTTCACTGCCTTGCACAGCAGGGCAGTCTCACTGAGGTCATCAAGGTATTGCAGCACTGTCTGTTTATGGGGGGCTGTGACATTGCCCCCGGCAAAGCCTAGGGCACGCAGGCCCCAAAGGGCAGGGGCCAGCTCCTCCTTGGTAACCCTGCAGGTAAGATATCTGCCAGGGAAATCCAAGGACCTGAAGGCCTGTTCGACCATAGCCTCGGTGGGATTACCCACCACAGGGTCCCCTATACAGAAGTAAAGCGAAGGCAAGGGACCTTTCATCAGTGCATGTAACGCATTGTATGCTTCCATAACCAAATCCTCCCCTCTCTGTGTTCCTCTCTGTGTGTTCCCCTCTGTGTTCCTCTCTGGAGGGTACACATATACTACTACAGAGCTCCCCATATGTATAGGAAATCCATGAAAGGTATCAATACCCCAGGGCAAGCCCTGATCGAGTAGGCAGGGGCCTCACGGCCCCAACCTCTCACACCACC
>JAEINL010000137.1 GCA_016342655.1 Sphaerochaeta sp.
CTGGGATGATTGAAATAGCTTCAAACCCATAATACATCCTTACTCTTGCATTACCTAAGCCATTCTAATCCAATGGCAAGGTGAGGTGTACCCACGTGTTGGTATGAAGCTTACATAGCGAGTATGACGAGCGGTATGATACTCTCATCCTCAGTCCAGGGGCATCTCCCCTCAAGCCTCCCATCCCTGGCATAGACCACCCTTCCATCATGTCGCTACGCTCAGTTTCCGACATCGATATGATCAAGGAAAAGATCGACAACCCTGCCACCAAACGTGCAGTTGTGGTCGGGGGCGGATTCATCGGTCTGGAGATGGCTGAAAACCTCAAGGAACGAGGACTAAAAGTCTCTGTTGTGGAAGCCCTCGAGCAGGTGATGAACATCATCGACTATGACTTGGCAGCCCAGGTGCAGCAGCATCTCCGAGCAAAAGGGGTGGACCTCTACCTCCGTGATGGGGTTAAGGCCTTTGGGAAGCATGACTCCCTGGTCACTGTCGAACTCTCCTCTGGGACCATCATCGATGCTGACATCGTCATCCTCTCCATCGGTGTCCGCCCCGATACGGCATTCCTCAAGGAAGCCGGGATTGAGCTGGCACAGAACGGTGCCATCAAGGTGAACGAGTTCTTCACCACCAACGACAAGAGCATCAGAGCCGTAGGGGATGCTATCGAGTTCACTAGTCCTCTGACCAAGCTTCCCATGACCATTCCCTTGGCAGGTCCTGCCAACAAACAGGCACGCCTGTGTGCAGACAACATCATCGATGGGGATACAAGACCCTACGGTGGGACTATTGCAACGAGCATTGCCAAGATCTTTGAAATGACCGTAGCATCTACTGGCCTTACAGAGAAAGGGCTCAAACAAGCTGACCTTCCTTATAAGGTGGCGATCACCCATGCTGCCAACCATGCAGGGTACTATCCCAATGCCAGTCAGCTTACCCTTAAGATTCTCTACCACCCTGAGACAGGGAAGTTGTGGGGAGCACAGGCGGTAGGCTATGACGGCATAGACAAGCGAGTCGATGTCATCTCAGCCTTCATCGGAAAAGGTGGCACCATTAGAGACCTAGCCGAATTTGAACAAGCCTATGCACCACCCTTCTCCAGTGCTAAGGATCCCACCAACATGGTAGGCTTCATTGCTGAGAATGTGTTGAATGGATATTCAAATACCATTACCTGGGAAGAGGCGGAGAAAATGCGCAAGGAAGGTGCCTTTATCCTTGATGTGCGCACCCAGGAAGAGTTTGAGCTGGGTAGCATGGAAGGCTCCCATCTCATCCCCAACATCGATCTCCGTGATAGGCTCAAAGAGGTACCCAAGGGCAAGAAGATTGTTGTCTACTGTGCCATCGGGCTTCGCGGCTACCTTGCAGAGAGAATCCTACGTCAGAATGGCTATACAGAGGTTTTCAACCTCACCGGTGGTCTGAAAACCTATGAAGTCGCCATGCGAGAGCTCGAGCTACTGGAGAACAAGGACCTGCAGAAAATCATGATCCAGAAGAACGTTAACGTACTCAACGAAGACGGTAGCTTCAGAAGGCCCTCTGCCAACAAAATCCTCAAGCTCGATGCCTGCGGCCTACAGTGCCCAGGGCCTATCATCCGCCTGAAGAAAGAGATTGACAACCTCGAGCATGGTGACAGAATCGTCATCAAGGCATCAGACCCTGGCTTTGGCGTCGATGTCCAAGCCTGGTGCAGTCTGACCGGAAACGAGCTTGTATCCTTGAACACTACTGCTGGCATCATCGAAGCGGTTATTGGCAAGGGGGACCCCTCCATCTGCTCGGTTCCCGATTCCCATGGCAACAAGCCTGCCATCTGTGATCCTGATAATGGTGCGACTATGATTGTCTTCTCCAATGATTTGGACAAGGCCCTTGCAACCTTCGTCCTGGCAAACGGAGCTGCGGCAACAGGAAAGAATGTAACCTTGTTCTTTACCTTCTGGGGACTCTCTGTCCTGCGTAAAAAACCCAATGCCCCTGTAAAGAAAGATTTCATGGGCAAGATGTTTGGCGCCATGCTTCCCAAGGGGATGGAAGACCTCGCTCTCTCTTCCATGAATATGGGAGGCATGGGTGCTGCAATGATGAAAGGCCGCATGAAGAAGAAACATGTGGACCAGGTCAGGCAGATGTATGAGGAAGCAAAGAAGGCAGGAGTTCGCATGATCGCTTGCCAGATGTCGATGGACATAATGGGCATCACGCGCGAGGAATTGCTCGATGGTGTTGAGGTCGGGGGAGTCGCAACCTATATGGGGGCTGCTTCAAAAAGCAAGGTCAACCTGTTTATCTAGTCTTAATAGTGCGGCGGCCTCTCGTTATCGGGAAGGCCGTCCTCACCATTTTCCATCAGGGAGGTGACACGCCTCTCCAGTTTCTCCAGACGATTGAACAAGATAGCTATCTCCTTGGCCTGAGCGCTGACTACAGCATCCAAGGCAAGAACAGTCTCTTCGGCATACGCAAGTTTTATCTCTAGTTTCGTCAGACGTTCTTCCATAGCAATCTCTCCTATACGAACATAGTATCACGGGTATGAATCAAGTTCAATGAACCCATTTTTGTATCCTTTTTGTTGCAAATCCCTTGAATTAGCCAATATTCATGGTATACTGACATGAATTTTGTTGCAGAATGGTGCATTAGAGAGGTTATCCATGAAAGGCGAACGTGTAGCACAGCTTGAACTACTCCTACATTCACACCCCGAAGGGCTCAGACGTGCGGAGATCGCTCGACGTTTGGGAGTCCATCGCTCTACCATCAGTAGGTACGTAGACGAACTCAAGCAATATATAGATATCTTTGAGGAAAACAACCTCATCAAGATCAAGCCTCATGAGGGCGATGAGAACATTGCCCTCAGTGTCTACGAAAGCCTTGCCTTTAATCTCTCTGCAGAAGTACTGGCATCCACCAGTGAATTCCAGAACCCACACCTTGCCTCAGGCCTACGTAAACTTGCGATGAACATGCGCTCCTATGCCCCAAAAATAAGTGACAATGTCATCAACCTTGCCGAACAAATCGACAAGCAAGTCCAACAGAAAAAAGAAAGTAGCAAGTTCAACACCATCCTGGAGGTTCTCATAGACTCTTGGGTATCGGGACGCATTGTGCGTGTCATCCAAAGCCTAAAAGGCTTCGACCCCATCGAGACCGAACTAGCCCCTTACTTCATCGGATTTAGGGAAGAGGACAGTGGCGGAAGACACCCCATAAGCGTTACAGGAAGACTGCGACACACTACCGAGATCATAACCATAGACATCAGCACCATAACCAGTGCAACAATCCTGGATGAGACGTACACCATCCCAGACAACCTAAAACCTTTCAAGCTAAAGGAAGCCCAAGAGCGCTATGAGAGTCTGGATATGATTCCCCTCAGCCTCAAGCTGAAGGAACGCTCAGCGATGAACGTCTTTCGGTCAATTGTCCATGGGACACCGATCTTTTCCAAGAATCCCGAAGGTGCCTTGATATGTAATATGGATGTGGAGAACTCGATAGAACTTTATCTCAGGATCATCCAGTGTGGTGATTCAGTTGAAATTCTCTCTCCTGAAAGCTTCAAAAAGAAGTTTTGCAAGATGCTTACCAAGATACTTGCCATCTATCAGTAATATTTTTCTTGCCCCCCAGAACGTTTATCGCTATGCTACTATATAGGAGGAAACAGCTATGAAAGAATACGAATGTGACCTTTGCGGGTATGTGTATGATCCCACTGTAGGTGATCCTGATAATGGGGTGAAGCCCGGTACAGCCTTTGAAGATATTCCAGAAGATTGGGTATGCCCTCTCTGTGGAGCTCCTAAGTCGGATTTTTCACCTCGCAGCTAATCACTGTCAAACTGTAAAAAAAAACGGGCCTGCCTAGCAGCCCCGTTTTTTTTCTTGTTTTCTCTTTTCCTATCATATTCCTAGTATTTTCTGTGTCTTCAGTCTTCGCCTTCACTTGCCCTCATTTCCCAGGGTATATTTTCCTTATATATTTGCTAGGTATCCAATAAAACCCTTTGCTTATTGCTAACCATTCGTGATATCCCTTGTTTTCGTTTGAATTCTAAAAAATATGACCTTATTTATAAAATATATAACAACTTACTTACCTAATCACTAAGAAAATACCTGTGCTGTGTTAGGTCTTCTGCAACATATTTTGAATATATATTTTCATTTTTCACCTCCAGGAAGGAATGCCGATCCATCCTTCACCTCATCTTTAGCCTACGATAAACACAAAAGTAGAACCATAAATCAGTTCATTTTTTTGATACGTTAGCTTTCAGTTTTAGGGTATCAGCCTTGAACTCCTTCAGGTTTAGTGAAGATGGCACTTTCACCTTCAGCTCCTGATAGAAATCCCTGACCTGCTT
>JAEINL010000138.1 GCA_016342655.1 Sphaerochaeta sp.
CAAGGAACACGTGAAATCCCCCTGGAGCCAAGGGGAAACAAGAGTAAAAATCGGGTTTTAGGTTAATTCAGAAAAGTAGGATTCCTTACTGCCGAAAGTGAGATGCATAGAGAGGCGTTGGATTTCGTCAAGATTTTTAGACCAAGGCACCAAGAAGTTGGGAAGTTTGCAATAAACTTTCAGACGAGGCTAAAGTGATGAGAACTGCCCACTCTTGAGCAGCTTACTTCGGTATGGAAATCTCTTAGGTTCAACCAACCACTGGGACAGGGTAGACAACTCCCTCACTCTCAGAATCCCCTGGACAAGGGTCAATGTCAGTGACCCCTCAAGCGGAACTGTGCTTGATGATGCACGAACGTATTACAGTGACCCTTTGCGTGACGTGCTTCAGACTGCACAATCAGAGGGTGTTGTGGTGTCAGCTCTTGTAGTAGAAAATCAGACAAACCAGCTGGTGGACTCAGTGTTCGCACCAACTATTGCTTGGGAACCTTGGAACCAACCTACCTATAAGGAACGGTTGAAATCAAGTTATGCCCTCTTACAACACTATTTCTTCAAGAAAAGGATACAACCATGATAGACCTCACCAAACCGGTAGAGCTTGCACCAAACCTTTGGTGGGTGGGCTCTTCTGACAATCAGAAAAACCTCCATTGCAACCCCTATCTTCTCTTCCAGGGAGGCAGTTACCTGTTGTTTGACCCAGGTTCTGTCCTTGATGCAGAAATCGTTCTTACTAAAGTTCGGTCAATTATCCCTATCCAAGACCTTGAGGCTATCATACTCAGCCACCAAGACCCAGATCTTTGTTCTTCTTTGCCCCTCTTCGAACAGGCAGGATTTACAGGGAAACTCTGTTGCCATGAGCGTGCGTCCATGATTATTCAGTATTATGGATTGAAGAGTGCATATTACCTGGTCAACCAGAACAACTACCAATATCCCTGCAAGGATGGATCCTCCATAGGCTTTCTCTTTGCTCCCTATCTTCACTTTCCCGGAGCTATCATGAGTTACCTACCCCAACAGAAAACACTTATTTCCGGTGATGTGTTTGGAAGCATATCAGCCAATTGGGAATTGTTTGCCGGACCTGAATACAAAGAAGGGATGATAGCCTTTCACGAGGTCTACATGCCTTCCCATGAGATTCTCAAGCCTGTGATGGAGCAACTCCAATACTATCAGATTGACATGATCTGTCCTCAGCACGGATCAGTAATCAAGGAGAGTATCCAAGAACACATTCTCACCCTGAGAAATATGCAGTGTGGACTTTTTCTTACTGTCTTCCGCAAACAAGTCAAGGACATTGGGGGGATACTAAAACTCTGCGACAAAATCCTTAAGCGGTATTTTGCCCTATATGGGAATCAATTCGTGCATCAGGTCTTCGACTCTTCTCCATTCACAGTGAACTATAAGGAAAAAGTTTTCATCAAGGCATCAGTACCTGAAGAAGATATCTGGAATGAGCTATTTTCACTGATCGAGGAACGAAAAGGCGTTGCTTGGCTCTCATCCATCGCTTCGCTGGTGGAACTGCTAGCCAAAGAATATGATCTGACCTTGCCTCCAAGTTTTGAAACCCTGACCTTCCACACCCAGAAAAATTTGGATGAACAACGCAGTAAAGCAGAAACCTTGCAATATAAAAACGAAAAGTTGGAGGCTATACTTCGTGAGCGCAACATGAGACTTTTTATCGACCCTGTCACGCAACTCAATAATCAGGAGTTTCACAAAGGATTTATCCTCGAGGAAATGAACAGAATCGTACATGAGAGTGGAATCCTTACCCTTCTCGTGCTTAGTATCGACAACCTCTCAAATATTAACCTTGATTTTGGAAGTGCCGAGGGTGACAAGACCATGCTCACTCTTGCCAATCTGATTCGCCTTCAGGTTTCACTGGAAACCAAAATATGCAGACTTGCGGGTGGAATCTTCGCCATCAACTCTCCATCAACCTCCAAGGAAGAAGCAATCGAAAAGGCAAACAGCCTACGGAACAAGATAGCTGAAGAAGAGAGTTTCATTATTCCCATAAGCGTGTCCATGGGGCTCTACCACTCTAGTGAATTGCCCTCCAGCGTATTGGGAGACAAAGAGCAGATGGCACAGATAATGACCCAAACGGCCCTTTTCCGTCTCAAACTGGCACAGAAACAGGGCAACGGGATACTTATGTATACATCAACTTCTACAGGTGGGTCCAAGTCAGCTGTTACAGTGTTGTTGGTAGACAAACCTTCATTGGCCAGAGATCTGATACAGCAGACCCTTGAGAGAGAACGCTATCGGGTGCTGACGGTTTCAAATGGATTGGAGGCAAAAAAACTCATTACCACTAATCTACCGGATATCATAATCTGTGAACAGATGATTGAGAAGATCGGTTCCTTTACCTTGAGAAAGGAGCTGCTGAAAACCTCCAACACGCAACGAATTCCCTTCATCCTCATCTCTGCAAATAAAAATGAGCGAACGGTACTCAGAGCACTCTCCTTGGGAATTTCCTATTTCTTTATCCGCCCAGTCGCCTTGTATGAACTATCGGGAGTAGTGAATATCCTTGCTTCCCAGTTCAAAAGAAAGGAGATGTAATCCGTGTCAGCAAAGTTCGCCATCCTTTTGACACTCATCGTTGCATCTCTGGATATAGTTTTGTTGCTGACGACACTTATCCTAAAGGTTGTCAGACAAAAGAGATCCGTCAAACACTCTGCGAAAGCACAAATATTGAGACAAAATCTCTTCGACGGAAAGCTCGACAAAAAGAAAGTCAAGCCTACACAGTTGCTTGCTCTCTATCGCCAGATCAGCGACTCAGTCAAACTTCCCAAGGAATTGAATGACCTGTGCCTTAGTTTCTTGTTGGAGAGTCCTTTGCTTGGCCGCCTGCTCCGGAACCTTCGCTCCCCGTTCAGACTTACAAGGATTGAAGCGTCAGCTAAACTCCGATATCTAGAGAACAAACAAGTCAGGGAAGCCTTGCTTACAGCCCTTAAAAAAGAAAAGGATCTTGTGGTTGCAATGTACATTGGCCAGGCGTTATCAATGCAGAAGGACAGAAAGGCCATTCTCCCTCTTATTTCCAAACTCAGAAGGGCAACCCCTTGGATGGCAAAAACCTATCGTGCACTTCTCTATTCCTACGGAAAGACACTGCTTCCCTATCTACAGACCCGTTTAGACAATTCCAGAAAATACATGCAGCTGTTGATATGTGGCTTTGCAGTCCAGTATCCTTCAGAAGCCCTTAAGGAGTATCTGGTCCTACAAGCCCAAAGTGATTCTCCTTCAGTACGGAAACAAGCCTTACTTGCCCTGCAGCTTCATTTCCCAGATCTCCTGTTGGATGAAGTCTTCATCACCAGCAAAAGGAAAGACATACTCATTGCAGTCATCCACGCCTATACACAAAGTCCGGACAAAAAAACAATTCCAAAGCTTCTGGCATTTTCTGGCAAAAAAACGCTACAGGAACATGTTGTGCAGGGCCTTTCAGAAATGTCTTACAGAGATCCCTCCATACTCTCTGAGCTGCTTACGCTATTCATACAAACCCGTTCTGCAAACCAGAAGGAACTGTTGGCAAAGGTCTTGGACAACAAGATTGAATACTTACTTTCCACCCTATCGTACTCAAGGAAAAAAGTCCTTTCCGACCTCATCGGGGAGTTGGTTCGGATCAACCATACCAGTGGATTATTGTTTTTCCTCAATCAGAACAAGGATAAAGATCTTGAAAAACAGATGGTAGAAATTCTTCGTCCCTTGGTGGCTGGAAATGCAGTCCTAAAAAAGCAGATACAAGGATATCTTGACGAACGTTTACAAAAGAAATTTGCCCTTCCTAAGGTGAAAATACCCGAAGTACAAGCAAAGCCCCATGGAGAAAAACCTCAAAGGCTAAAGCTATTCCTAGTTTTTATCTTTGTTGTGGCAATATTCCCACTCATCATACTGATAACTGAATTCTCCAGCGTAATCACGCTCGCCTTTCCTGAAATCCTCTATCTGTATGTCGTACGCTTCAACTATCTCTTGGTCTACTACTCGGTGACCATCAATTTGATATACCTTTTTGTACTGGTTGTCTGTAAGCGTAAATTAACTTGTACTTGACGCTGGTTTCAATCCATATTTAGCAGCTACTCGGTCCCGAGCCTTATCTG
>JAEINL010000139.1 GCA_016342655.1 Sphaerochaeta sp.
GGTAGAATCTTGCAAGGGTGGATAGGACTCACGAGCACTATGAGTGAAAAGCTTCCGCGCAGCGGATTAGTTCAATCTGTGCTGCATCGGCATATCGTTTTCCATCGATTGCAGAAGAGAGCCTGTCCAAAGTGTCCTGGTTCTCAAGGTAATATTCAGCAAGAACCTTAGTGTACACATCCTCCTCTCCTCCAATGTTCATGAGGCCGGCACGGATGTCAAGTATTGCAGGTTCTTTCAAATCGGTGTTTGTGCTTTCAACAATGAGAGCTCGTATCGTCTGGATGAACTGGTCAGGGTCATAAGGCTTGCTGATGTAGTGATGGATTCCACACTCAGCACATTTTTCCTTGACACCCAAAATCACATCAGCGGTCATGGCGACAATGGGAATCTCAGAAGCGATGGACCTGATCTCCTTTGCTGCCTCGTACCCGTTCATGACAGGCATGTGCAAGTCCATCAGAACTAAGGTAAGCTTGTCCTTGTTCTGCTCAAAAAGAGTCACAGCCTCCCTGCCGTCAGAGGCAATGACAGATTCAACCCCTATCTGGTCCAATAGTGACTTTGCAATTAGCTGGTTGGTCTTGTTGTCCTCAACCACCAAGACAGAGTATGTCCTGTCCATCATTTCCACTTCTGGCATTTTTCTTTCAGTTGGTTGTGAGGCGGATACAGCCTTCAGATTGAAGATTTCCAAAATGCCATTGAACAAGATGGAGGGGATGATGGGCTTTCCCAGTCCGATATCAATTCTCTGTTCATTGAGCTTGTCAAACAGATCCTCTCTCATCATCGGCAACAGCATGATGATTTTCGGTTTCTTTACAATTTTCCCATTGTTTCGGATTGCTTGGACGAAATTGAAGCCACCCTCTTCAGGGGTATCGTAATCGATGATGAACAGATCGAAGGGTTTCGTAAACTTGCCGTCGGCCGACTCCAGCATGCTGCGAGCGCTCACTTGGGATGTGGTAAGTTCACAATGCATGCCAAAGGCTCCAAGATAGTTCTCTATGAGGTTCATGTTCGCACCGGTTTTTTCCAACACGAGTGTCCTGACATCCTTGAAGTGATCTCCGGCGAGTGCCCGTATATATACGGATTCCTTCTCCTTGTCTACAAGCAAGGACAATAGGATGATAAAGGTAGAGCCTTCACCAATTGTGCTGAAAACCTGTATCTCCCCATCCATCATATCAACAAGGTTCTTGACGATGGACAATCCCAAACCAGACCCGCCGAAGCGTCGGCTGATGCTGGTGTCTGCTTGGATGAAGGGGACAAAGAGTTTCTTGACTTGTTCTTCGTTCATCCCAATACCGGTGTCCTTGATGGAAAATGACAGGTGATAGGTATCAGTTTCCTTGCCTCTTAGCCGAATATCCATGGATACTTCACCCGTATTGGTGAATTTAACCGCATTGTTTAGGACATTGAGAAGTATTTGCTCGATACGTTTGGAATCTCCGAAGAACCAGTTGGGTACCAAGGGGTCTTTGGACAGTCTGAACCCGATGCCCTGTTCCTCTATTTTGTAGGATACGATATTAACCACATCCTGGATTACTTGGTCCATGCTGAAGGAGGCCGTCTCCAGTTCAACTTTTCCTGCCTCGATCTTTGAGTAATCCAATATGTCATTGATGATGCTCAACATGTTGGATGAGGCTTGGGTAATCCTGTCGGCATACATTTTCTGAGTCAGGGTAAGGCTGGTCTTTTTCATAAGGTAGGCCATTCCCGTAATCGCATTGAGCGGCGAACGGATTTCATGAGACATCCTCGCCAAGAAGCATGATTTGAATGAATTAGCCTCATCAGCCTCCTGTTTGGCTTTTTCCAAGGCGGACTGGATTTGTTTTCTTTGGTGTATTTCAGCTCGTAGTCGAGCTATCCAGAAGAAGGAGACTCCCAGTACGATTGCTATCAGAGCTCCTATGATGAGGATGATGCGTATGATCGGGGCGTAGTCGATATCCGCTTCGAAAGCAATCCACGTATCGTTGATTGCCAGTTTCTCAGCCTCTGGTATGGAATCCATCGCCTTGTCCAGGATGCTTACCAGAACCGGCCAATCCTTCCTGACGGCAACATGCAGGGCTTGTGGCTTTTCAGCTTCGAAGGATACATATCTGAGATTGGTCAGACCGTTTGTGTGGATTAGGTAATTCGTCGTGGCGAGATTTCCGATGAATGCAATTTCCGAGCCGGTTGCAACCGCGGCAAGTGCCCCTTCCACAGAATCATATAGACTCAAATTGATCATCGGGTATGATTGCAGGTAACTGTGGTGGGAACTGTTCCGTTGTACAGCCACAGCTAGGCCTTCCAAATCCTCCATGCTCGATATGTCGGTATTTGTGTCCTGCGTTACTATCACCCGCTTGAAGTAATAATAGGGTTTAGAGAAGAGAAACAAGGCTTCCCGTTCCTCAGTCATTCCCACTGCAGGCAAAACATCAAGAACCCCAGATAACGCTTTTTCGTACGCTTGGGGCCAGGTGAGTCCTTTTTTCACCTCAAATTGCAAGCCGGTCATTTCACTGATTAGGGCTAGGTAGTCTGCGGTTATCCCAGAATACTTGCCATCCTCATCAATGAACTCGAACGGTACAAACCCGGGGTCCACACCCAGGCAGATCACAGGATGTTCCTGCATGAATGCAAGCTCTTGCTCATTCCAAAGTATTGGGTCGCGGGTAGCGAAGAGGGGAAGGGCCATAAGGAACATTGTCATGAAAAGAAAGAGGAAAAGGGCAAATGGCTTTTTCATACGCACGATCCTCCTTCTGGAAACAGGTATGGATGTCCTTAAAAAGACAGTGATTCTAGAAATGTCAGCCTACAGAATCAGGGGCGTCTCTGGAAACACTGGAGGCTTCTTCATGTTCAGTAATAGCTCATCACCCATGTTCCAATGCATATTCGTTCAACTTTTTTTCAAATATCAAGTTTGCAAATTATAAGTCCAGAAGCTCTCAATAGAAACCCCCTTACCATACCCTATGTCTTAATTTTAAGGTTCATTCCATCTCAATTCATTCCTTATTCCTTGGGTTGTATCAAAGCTCCTACACCATAGGAAAAACCGTTCGGTAGCTATCCCAATGGCCAAAATTGCAACCAAAAGGAAACCTGGGCTATCACTTTGGTCAGTATCTGAATATCCCTATCTTTCCTTTTCCCTTCCTTTTTATCTCATACATAGCTGAATCGGCATTTCTTAGCAATGTTTCGCAATCGTTGCCAGTATCAGGATAGAGAGCAATCCCGAAAGAAGCATTGATCGTGCACTGCAGGGAATCCGTGTGAATGACTTCTTGTAGCATCTCATGAATATTCTTGGCAAGATTCTCTGCAACAGTCATCTCCTCGATATCATACAGGATGACCGCGAATTCATCCCCACCCAGGCGTGCCACGAAATCTGTTTTTCGGATGCCCTTCACTAACCGTCCCCCTAGTGTAATGAGAACCTCATCCCCAACTTCATGGCCATAGGCGTCATTTATACCCTTGAATCCATCTAGGTCGATGTACAGGAGGGCAAACCTTCTTGCATGTCTCTCACTCTCTGTAACAGCCTTTTTCAAACTTTCAAAGAAGAATCGTCTATTGGGCAGTCCAGTCAACGTGTCATAGTTTGCGTATTGCTCCAATTGTAGTGCTGCTTCATGGAGGCGTCCTGTTTCCTTCTGTATTTCTAGGTTTTCCGTTTCCAAGGCATACATAGTGGAGAACTTTTTCAGCGAATAGAAGACTGTGCCATAAGCGGCCAAGGAAAGTGTGACCAGAAGGAGCATAGGCCCTCTGTACGTAGTCAAGGTGTCCTTGATATCATCTGTGACGTAAAAGTAATCAATGTTCACAACTTAAGAAGTGACGAGGTCTGAGCTCCTAGGCGAATGCAAATTAATTGTTTTTGTTGCATTAAATTAAGGCTTTTTTGTAAGCTTCATACCAACACGTAGGTTTCGCTAAAACAGCCAATACCTTATCGTCTACCCAAGGAGATAAGAGATG
>JAEINL010000019.1 GCA_016342655.1 Sphaerochaeta sp.
GGGGATAGAGCTCGAATCGATAGATGATATTATCCAGTCGGAGAGACGTTCAGCACCCTAACGATGAAACGTTACAGATAGATTTGTTATTTTCACCTCTGACCCTAAGTTCATACCATGATATCAGGGTCAGAAGGGCTATCAGCTGAATTCAAGATTCTGTTGAATAGAGGGGAAAAGCAGAAAGGCCCACAATCCTCGGATTATGGGCCTAAAGAGCGCTAGAAGGGAATCGAACCCTCGTCTCATGCTTGGGAAGCACGAGCACTAACCGTTGTGCTACTAGCGCGTCAAGTGGATAATACCAAAGAAAGGGTAACGTGTAAATAACAAATTGAAATTGGATTGCTCAATTGTTTGCTCCCTGATACCTGTGGTCCAAGTATTGGATTACTAGTATACACAGGTGATCAGCGGTACCAAAGGAATGAATTGTTTCAATTCTCGTAAATAATGAAATTGTTATTGTTATACTTTATAAGGTCTTAAAAGATTTTATCGTTTTCAATCTGAAAATTTATTTGACAACCATCTCCGGCTGGGGTACAGTTGTCCTAGATAAAATAAATTGGAGGCTTTATGGCCACAGTACAACTGAAAAACATCTGTAAGGTGTATGACGGAAACGTCAAGGCTGTCGATAATATTAATATCGACATCAAAGATCAGGAATTCGTAGTCTTTGTTGGACCTTCGGGTTGTGGTAAGTCCACAACACTTCGCATGATTGCTGGTCTTGAAGACATCACCAGCGGTGAACTATACATTGACAACAACCTTGTCAACGACGTTCCCCCCAAAGACAGAGACATTGCAATGGTTTTCCAGAACTATGCTCTGTATCCCCACATGACCGTGTATGATAACATGGCATTCGGTCTCAAAATCCGTAAGTTCCCCAAGGAAGAGATTAACCAGCGTGTACGTGAAGCTGCAAAAATCCTTGAAATTGAAGAACTCCTTGAAAGAAAGCCAAAGGCACTTTCCGGTGGACAGAGACAGCGTGTTGCTGTAGGTCGTGCCATTGTTCGTAAGCCAAAGGTATTCCTCTTTGACGAACCTCTTTCAAACCTTGACGCAAAGCTTCGTGTTCAGATGCGTGCTGAGATCTCCTCACTGCACAATCGTCTGAAAGCAACGATGATCTATGTAACTCACGACCAGGTTGAAGCCCTGACCATGGCTGATGTAATTGTTGTCATGAGGTTTGGTATCATCCAGCAGATCGGAGGACCTTTGCCGTTGTATAACGAGCCCCAGAACAAGTTTGTTGCTGGATTCATTGGTTCACCACCAATGAACTTCCTTGAAACCACAATTGAAGCTGATGGTGCTGATCTCTATGCTAACGAAGGGACTTTCCGCTTGAAGCTGACCGCTGAGCATAAGAAAATGCTCACCCCGTATGTTGGAAAGAGCGTAACCTTTGGTATCCGCCCTGAAGATGTAAAGTTTAGCCATTCTGAGAAAGAGGGAGAGACCATCAATGGCCGTGTAAGTGTTGTAGAGCCTCTCGGTTCTGAGACCCACGTCTATATTGCAACATCCAAGAGCCAGGTAATCGGAAAGATTGACCCCACTGTAGTCCCCAAGGTTGACAGCAAGATTTACTTGATTCCTGATTTGGCAAAAGCCAAGTTCTTCGACATCGATACTGAACAGGTCATTAAACCTGTAAAGTAATAATTCTGAGACTATCAAGAACCGGTCCATTGCTGGACCGGTTCTTTTTTGTTGCTTCACACTGAAGTCCCTTTAGTACAAGGGATACTACATATCTATCTTGAAAAACACAGCTGTATAAATACTATTCCTAGTTCGGAATATATTCATACAGCTTCAAATTTCTTGTTTCTATGTATTAGAACAATGCCCTATAAATGCTCTTCACCGCATCCTGTGCCTGATTCCCACTCACCCCAATAAGGATGGAAGTATCAGAAGACCCATAGTTGAAGAAATTCAGAGTAATCTTGTCAGTAGCCAAGGCGGTGGTACTCTTTGCAATGACAGAACTATCCTGCATAACCCCTGATCCTACGATCCCTACGACAGCATGCCCCGATTCAACAGCAACCTCTTCCAAATCGAACTCACTCTTCAGCCTGCCGCACATGGCGTTGAGCACACTGTCACTTGCCTGTGAACTCTCAAAGAACCATACGATGCTATCAATTCCAAACAAGGAAAAAGAGGGTCGTACGCCAAAAATATGGAGCATGGTAAGAAGAGCATGCCGTATACCAGTTCGCTTGAACAGCATGAGCTTTCTTAGGGAAAGACGGCTTAATCCACCCTTGGCAGAAACACCCACCAGTGTATGGTCCCCGATCTCTCGTGTAGGGAGTATCATTGTTCCAGCATCCTGGGGGGCATTGGTATTCTTCACATTGATAGGTATTCCCGAAGCAAGGATGGGTGCAATGGCTTCCTCATGGAATACACCGGCCCCAACACCTGCAAGCTCCCTTACTTCACGATATGTCATTTCCTTGATGACCTTCGCATCGGGGATAAGCCGTGGGTCAACTGAAAACACGCCCGACACGTCGGTCCAGTTTTCATAGGTCTCTGCGTGGGATGCACTGGAAAGTATGGCCCCGGTAATGTCTGATCCCCCACGGCTAAAGGTTTTCACCTTCCCTTCGGGGTCGCAGCCATAAAACCCAGGAACAATATATTTCACCTTGGGCTTGAGTGCCTTCTTGATATTGTCCCAAGTCTGGGGGTTAACAGTCCCGTCATGATTGATGACAATAAGGGGATCGGTATCCAAAAATTCCCAGCCAAAGAAGGCCGCGACCATCCTGGCAGCAAGATACTCGCCCCTGCTTGCCGCATACTCAGCGCCATGGCCGGCATCTATCATCTGACGCACCTCTTCCAATACAGGAAGGAAGGGTTTTACCTGCATTCCCAGATCAGATAGTATGGTGGTGTACCTGAGGGATACCTTCTTGAACAGGTCCTTACAAGAGAGTCCCTGCTGGACCATAGCATTACATGCATAGAGCATGTCAGTGACCTTCTCGTCATCCTTGGAACGCTTGCCAGGGGCAGAGACTATGACTATCTGTCGTCTGGGATCAGAATCGACAATCTGCTTGACCTTCCGAATCTGCTGGGCTTCAGCTACAGAGCTTCCACCAAATTTACACACTATCATGGGGAATACCTCCCGATATTTTTCTTTACGATTTTCCCTATTGTATTGAACGGCCACCAGTTGTGCAAGAGAACAGAATTTAATGCCCAAAGCCGTATTTGGAATGAAAGGTATCAATACCCCAGGGCAAGCCCTGGAAAGAGGAGGCGTTGCCTCCTTTTCCGCCCCAAGGGGCTCACGTATCTCACCTTGCTTTCCCGGCCAAACACACCACGCTGATCTAACTATTTTTGGGACCTATAACCTTGTAGGGGATGGGAACAGTGTTCCCATTCTCTACAGGGTGAAAAACAGACCTTGCAAGGTAATATTCCTCAAATCCAATACTTAAGCGTACAAATCTACCCAAGTTTCCTGGTACCTTCTGTGGATGTCAAGACTACCTTTACATTACCTGACACCTATGATACTACTAGCTATCCGAAACTCTTCGGCATAAGGAATTTTTGTGCACCCAATTCAAGAGAACAAGATGGGCATCAAGCCCATACCTTCGTTAGTACTATCCATGTCTTTTCCCATCATGATCAGCATGATGGTCCAAGCCCTCTACAATATCGTCGACAGTATTTTTTTGGCACAATATAGCGAGGTAGCCCTTACAGCCGTGTCCCTAGCCTTTCCCATGCAGAACCTACTCATTGCAGTGGCAGTTGGAACATCCTTGGGAGTGAACTCCCTGCTGGCAAGAAAACTGGGTGCCAAGGACTATGTGGGAGCTGAAAAGGCGGCAAACAATGGTCTGACACTCTCCTTCTTCAGCTGGATACTCTTTGCCATTCTAGGGCTCTTCTTCTCCAAGACCTTCTTCGGGTTCTTCACTGATGATGCAAATCTCCTACAGATGGGTACCCAGTACGTAACCATTTGCTTCTTCTTCTCTTTCGCCATCTTTGTAGACATCACGTGCGAGCGCATCCTTCAGGCCACAGGGGACACCATCCACCCCATGATCATCCAGAGCACAGGTGCCATCATAAACATCATACTCGACCCCATCCTCATTTTCGGGCTCTTTGGTTTTCCATCCATGGGTGTTTTGGGGGCGGCCATTGCCACCGTCATTGGCCAGCATGTGGCATCCCTGCTTGCCATCTACTATGTGCGCAAGAACAAGGAAGTGAAGATCAGGGCAAAGTACTTCAAACTTGAAAAGCGTACCGTCATTGACATCTACGCCGTTGGCCTTCCTTCGATCATCATGCAGGCCATTGGCACAATTATGACAACCAGCCTCAACAAGCTGCTCATTTCCTTCGGGACAGCAGCGGTCTCAGTCTTTGGTGTCTACTTCAGGTTGCAGTCCTTGGTCTTCATGCCCATCTTCGGTCTGAACAGTGGAATGATCCCAGTCCTGGGGTTCAACTACGGGGCAAAGAATCCCAAGAGAATGATGGAGACCATCAAGGTGGGACTGATCGTATCGCTGCTGATTATGACAACAGGCTTCGCCATATTCAGGTTCTTACCAGGGACTCTTCTTTCCTGGTTCAACGCCTCAGATGAGATGATGGCAATCGGGAAAATAGCCCTGCCCAGGATAAGCCTCTGCTACATCAGCGCTGGCATCTGCATAGCCTTAGGGGCTCTCTTCCAAGCTGTAGGGGACGGATACATCAGCATACTGATCTCCATCACCCGTCAGCTCGTATTCCTGCTTCCTGTAGCATACCTCTTGGGACATTTTTTCGGACTCGATGCCGTCTGGTATGCCTTCATCATAGCTGAAAGCTCTGCACTGGGCCTCTCACTCTTCTTCTTTTTCAGGGTATACAAGAAGCGGATACAGCCTCTCTATGCTACAAGCCAAGTGTACTTTAGTGATTAGGATATTTTCCTTCCCTGTAGCTCAGACAGAAACCAAGGGGGGGGGGTGAAGGAGAAAGGCTGTGAGAATAGGCATAACTACTCAGTAGAAGCAAATGTATAAAGACTCTGAATCACAACAGGGGGGAAATGCTACATATTTTTCCCACCCTCTTCTAAAACCCTATATATAGCTTTGAGTCTAAATTCCAATGACTTTGCTCGAGGGCCTCCATAGGTGACAATACATCTAACTTTTGGGAGGCTCATCATACTAGGGAACAGGCTTGAGGTAACACACAGGGATTCAGTTGCCTAAGGATTTTCAAAGGTTGAGTGATAAAAACTGTCATAAGCTTTCAACCTTCTTTAAGATCTCTTCAACCAGTGCATACACGGTAGTCACTGAATATTGAGATGTAGGAGATAGTTTTTGTAGGCTCTGGTATGAAGATTTGCATTTCTGTTTACTTCTTTGTATTGCCTTTATCTCATTTCCATACATCTTCAACTTCAAATAGATAGATTTGTCTGCTTTGTCATATTCTTGCTTTGTAATACGTTTGAAGGCGTGTCCAAATTTTTCACAGCTTTGGACTGAAGTCTCAGAAAAGGGAGGATCCTCAAGATATGCATGGAGCCAGATTTCGAAACAGGGGTTTGACCATCCTGCATGAATTTCTTTTTGTTTTGCCTCTTCGATGATGGAATGAAAGGTATCAATACCCCAGGGCAAGCCCTGGGCCCAGGAGGCGTTGCCTCCTTTTCCGCCCCAAGGGGCGGGGTATCTCACCTTGCTTTCCCGCCACTCGCTCGGTAATGGAAGCATGCTTCCGCTACTCTCGCTTCGTTGGGGAATCAAAGTTGCTAACCTGGTCACGATCAAACACAATCCATGGAATTCTGTAATGCGGGTCTTTATCCAGTTCTTCAACACATCGTGACACCAAATTTTTGGTTTCAACTTTTGGTATTACTTTAATAACCAAATGATTCTGTACTTCTCTTGGCAGAGAATCACGAAACCCTGTGAAATAGTTCTCTTCTGTTTCTTTAGTATCAGTTAGTATAAGATAGTATCCAAGTTCTGGAATTCGGAAGGCTCGCATATTTCGAGACTTCCGTTTTCCCTCATGATTTTTCCTACTCATACAGCTGCTCACCCTCTGCAGCAGAATCATCTGGGAATAAAATTTGCATGGTACTTACTGAGGGGATTGCCCCATATTTCCCGAGAAGATAATTCTTTTCATAGTGCTCATCCTTCCGGATCTTCGTTCCCTCTTCAGGCTTGAAGTCTGCTAGAGAATAGAGCGAACTTTCTCCTTTTGAATTTTTCCCAGTGAACCAGATCTCATCACGTCGAAGACTCTTATTTGCAAGATGCCACGTGTCATGTGTAGTGAATAGAAGTTGAGCATGATTAGGATTTGTTCTTGGATCAGAGAACAATCTGATTAGATTACGTACAAGCAATGGATGTAACCGAGAATTTAGCTCATCTACAAAAAGAACAGTCCCATGTTCCAAAACATTCATCAGCACAGGGTAGAGGGAAAACATTTTTATCGTACCTGAACTCTCATAATGCAACCCTATCCCAATTAAGTCTTCACTATCAATTGCCTGGTGCAAAGATTCAATATAGATTCGTTTGGGTGCGTCTTCATCTTCTGAAGGAAGTTCTTCTATCTTGAATCCTTTTATCGTTTCATCAAAAGAAGCAAAAAACGTAATGACTCTGTCTTGAATTTCCTTTTCTTTAAAGTTGTTAGGGAGACGGTTGCAGAGGAAATAATTCTCGCTCGGGTCGCCATAATCAATGGTTTCGCACTGATAGAACCACTGAACAATTGCCTGGCAGGTATGTACCTTCAGTTTGTTCCCCAAAGAAATAACCAATACCTCAGGTTCAAGCGCCGTGAGCAAGTTGTTTGTATCTGCCTTCGAGAGTCCTGAAAAATCATTTTCCTGTTCATTCCGACTTCTGAAGAATACATTTTTACTTTTTCTGGCTGTCTTTGCTTTCTCATTCAGCCACTCTTCAACTATTCCCTTTTCATCAATGGAAAAACCATAGTTGGAAGTCTTCAAGGTAAGAGGATCAAGGAGATAGACTTCAAAGGATGCAGGTTTATTGTTCTGCTTTGTCCATGCAAAACGAGGAGGTTGGGGGAAATTTGATGATTCGTCTGTAGCTTTTACCGTCTCAGTGGCACCCCCATACTGAAAGGACCGTACTACCAGATGTTTCATATAGGAGAAAGCTTTATACACATTGGATTTTCCACTTGCATTAGCGCCAAAGATAGCACTGATTGGAAGTACTTTCTCATTAGCTAGCTGTACTACGTGGTGAGAAAGTTCAGAAATTCCGGTAGCCGAAAGATCAAGGGATGCTTCATCGTGAAAGGATTTATAATTGGAAAAATTGAACTGCAGTAACATGGATATCTCCTTGTATCTGTACTATGCACCAAATTGATAGAAAAATCAACATAATTTTGTGATAATTTCTCAATTATATGTATTTTTTTATGAATATATACTGAAATTAGAAGTAATACTATGAATTTATCACAGATATACGTCTTACCGGATTCTTTTATATTGAATATCTCTGCATGCTGATATCCATCACCCGTCAGCTCGTATTCCTGCTTCCTGTAGCATACCTCTTGGGACATTTTTTCACCCTCGATGCCGTCTGGTATGCCTTCATCATAGCTGAAAGCTCTGCGCTCGCCCTCTCACTCTTCTTCTTTTTCAGGGTATACAAGAAGCGGATACAGCCTCTCTATGCTACAAGCCAAGTGTCCTTTAGTGATTAGGATATTTTCCTTCCCTGTAGCTCAGACAGAAACCAAGGGGGGGGGTGAAGGAGAAAGGTTGTGAGAATAGTCTACTACGGGCAACAGACAACACACCCCCCGAAAGCTCCTTGCAGCTATCAGGGGGTGTGTTTACCATGCTTGTATCTTGGGTATCCTTACAGTTCCCTTACTCCCACTCAATCGTCCCGGGAGGCTTGCTGGTAATGTCGTAGAGCACACGATTGACCCCACTGACCTCGTTGCATATCCTATTGGCTGCACGCTCGAGCACCTCAGGAGGGAAACGGTACCAGTCTGCTGTCATCGCATCCTCACTGGTTACCGCACGCAAGGAACAGACCTCTTCGTAGGTTCGCTCATCCCCCTGCACCCCGACACTCTTCACAGGGAGCAGACAGGCAAGAGCCTGCCAGATTTCATCATAGAGGCCCGCTGAGCGAATCTCTTCGATAAAGATGGCATCGATATCGCGCAGGGTATCCAGACGCTTCTTGGTGACCTCGCCCACACAACGAACACCAAGGCCAGGACCTGGGAAGGGGTGACGGTTCACCATATCTTCAGGCAAGCCGAGTTCACGTCCAAGCTCGCGTACCTCATCCTTGAAGAGTTCGCGAAGAGGCTCAAGAAGGTCCCACTTCAAATCCTCAGGAAGCCCTCCGACATTGTGGTGGCTCTTGATAGTTGCCGAAGGCCCGCCAGAGGGGCTCTTGCTCTCAATGACATCTGGATAGAGGGTGCCTTGCGCCAGAAAAGAGATTTCCCCAGCACTGCGGGCGGCCTCGTAGAAGGTATCGACAAACACCTTGCCGATAATCTTGCGCTTAGCCTCGGGCTCTGTGATCCCCGCAAGGGCAGAGAGGAATGCATCCTGGGCATCAGCATACTGTAGCCTGATCTTATAGGAATCCCTGAAGACCTTCTGCACCCTCTCGGCCTCACCCTTGCGTAGCATGCCGTTGTTTACAAAGACACATACCAGTTGGTCACCGATAGCCTGATGGATGAGCACTGCAGCCACAGCTGAGTCTACCCCACCAGAAAGGCCGCAAAGCACCTGCTTGTCCCCTACCTTCTTTCGGATATCCTCGATGGCAGTCGACACAAACGACCCCATATCCCAATCAGGGGCGGCTTTACAGATCTTCAGGACAAAGTTGGAGAGCAAGTGTGTACCTTCAGACGTGTGGACCACTTCGGGATGGAACTGCACCCCATAGAACTGCTTCTCATCATTTTCCAGGACCGTAAACTCACAGTTCTTTGTCCTGCCTGTCTGCCTGAACCCCTCTGCTACTGAGGAGACAGAGTCACCGTGGCTCATCCAAAGCTTGGATCCGGCAGAAATCCCTTGTAGCAATGCGGATGTGCTGTCAACAGTCTCGAGTTCTGCAATACCATACTCACGCTTGTCAGGGCGCTGTACACAACCACCGTTCTGGACACTCATGACCTGCAGGCCATAACAGATACCCAGGATGGGGATGCCCAAGGAGTAGATCGCTTCATCAGGTCGGGGGGAGCCAGAGCCACTCACACTGGAGGGCCCTCCTGAGAAGATGATACCCTTGATCTGCATCTTCCTAAGGTCTTCGGCACTGGTCGTATAGGGGACTATCTGGGAGTAGACGTGCATTTCACGCACTCTTCTTGCTATAAGCTGACTATATTGGGCACCAAAATCGAGTACTACGATGGTGTCGTGAGAGAACTGTTGCATGAGATGCTCCTACGGGTTCTGGTTAGATGAAAGTATACCGAAAACTGTTTTCTGATGCTACCAAGCAAGGGAACTAACTGGTGGATAGGCACGTTTGACAGCAGCTGCCAAAGCAAGGCCTAGGACAACACCAACACCACTTTGCACAAGATTCCAAGGAATTTCAGCAGCCGCTACCGATACGCCACTGATAAAGAGTGCTGAAAGGGCAAAATAGCCTAGGGAAACTGTGGCCATGCAGACAATGCCGGCAAGGATCTTAGTGACAAAGGGAATTGTTATCGAACTCTTTTGCCGCACTATCAAGGCTACCAACAAACCCTCAAGCCCATGTACCACAAACGAGATGGGCGCCCACTGGGCATAGCCACTGAACAGGTCAGCCAAGGCTGTTCCAAGGCCTGCAGCAATGAAGGCAGACCAAGGCCCGAACGTGAAGGCGATAAAGCAGATGGCAACATCACAGAGGTTGATATAGCCCTTTGCTGTGGGAATACGCACTATCATAGTGAACACGACAACAACTGCTGTAAGGACAGCAACAACCGCGACCTTCAGCGCATTACGATTTTTTTCCATGGTAAGCATTTCTCCTATCGGACTCTGAACATGAACCACAAGACTACAGGTATACTAAAAGAAATGACAGAATCGGTAAAGACATGTCGGTACGAATCCAACGAGTGATAGCTTGTTCTTTTCTCACTTCTGCCGAAGCCCCGTTGCTCCAGGCTCATCGCAAGGTACGGGATGGAACGCAAAGCCACCACCAGGGCACTGGTAAGGGTGGGCAGGAGGTCTCGCAACCGTTTGAAAATGGAGCGTTTCTTCTCCAAATCTCCCCCCTCTCGCAGACGATGGCTCTCCATAATCTGGGTAAAGCTGTCAGCAATAAAAGGGATATAGGTAAAGGATAAGGTAATCACCAGCGAGGCCTTATAGGGAAGACGATACCAGCGCAGTGCAAGCATCACTTCAGTCATGGGTGTGGTTGCAAACAGCAGGGTGCAAGCGTATGTGATTCCGATGAAGCGCCCCCCCAGCCTTGCGGCTTGCAGGGCGCCTTCCTGTGTTATGAGCGTAAATGACCCGACTGTGATAAGGCTCTGGCCAAGACGAACATTGAAGGGCATGAACAGAACCATGAATACAAGCATGGGCAAGATGGATCTGAAAGTCTTTGCAGTGTGGCTCAAGCCGGTGTTCACGCTACCCACAAGGATAAGCAACACCACCGTTACAGAGAGTCCTTCCAGCGTAACGGGGAGGAACAGCCAGATGCATATGAGCAACATGGACATGATCTTGGCCCTCGGGTCCATACGGTAGAGAAAGCCATTGCCTGCAACAAAGGTGTTCGTTGTCATGCTTCCTCCAGGATACCTGCCTCGATGGCATAGGTGGTCTCACTGACAAGAGAAGCAAACGCACGGTCATGAGTGATGAGCAGGATTCCAGCCCCATTACGCCGCAATAGGGCTATGATGGAGAGGGAAACCGTATAGGTGAGGGCGTTGTCCAGTTCATCGAGAATATAGAAAGGACGGTCAAGAAGATAATAGACCGCTGCCTGCAAAGCCTTTCTGAGGGGGTAGCTCATTGTTGAGGGAGTCTCTTCGGGGTCAAGACCGAAGAGGGAGGCACACTCGCTGACCATCACCTGTACCTGTCCGTCACTGAGGTCCTTGCGCCTCTTCAACGACCATGACAGCTCTTCCCTGACAGTAGGCAGGAATATCTGCAGGTCAGGATTCTGGAACAGGTAGCCGACACTGCGGTTCAGCCCTTTTTGGCCCATCAGTTTCCCATCGAGACTAAATGTCCCTGTTTTGGGCTCATCGAGCCCACACAGCAACCGGCTGAAGGTACTTTTGCCACTGCCGTTCGGCCCCACCAGAGTAACAAGATTCCCGCTGTGGATATGAAACGAAGGTACTGACAGCCTGAAGGGTTTAGCCTCCAACGTACTGACTCGGGTTCGCACTGCCATCAGGGAGGAGCAGGAAAGGGTATGCCCTGCCGTTGTAGGAAGCTTCTGACCCTTCAGAGGGTTGGGAAGCTCATCCCCACAGAGGACAGAGAAAGCTTGGAGGATCTCGTCCTTCTCACCAAAACGGACTTTGCCGTTTTCCAGAAGGGCAAACCGGTCAAAGATTTCTTCAAACTGTTCCAGATACCGCGAAGCAAGCACCAGTGTGGTCTGCTCCCCTTCTCTGATCAAGGTGGTGAGGTAATCACGCCAAGAACGATCGAGGTCATCAAAGGATTCGTCCAACACCCAAAGATGGGGATTGAGCGCTTGCTGGACAGCAAGCAGTACCCGCTTACGTTCCCCACCGCTCAACTCCTGTTGGCTTGAGGAGCGCAAAGGCATTAGCCCCCAATTGGTGAGGACAGAATCGACACGCCTTATGATTTCCTCACGCTTAAGGCCTAAGTTTTCCAAAGGGAAGGCAATCTCATCCTCAACAGAGAGGGCGACAAACTGTTCCTGGGGATTTTGGGAGACGTAGCCACAGTCGAGCAGCAACTCCCAAGGCTCACACTCAGAAAGGTCCTTTTCACAAACATGGACACTGCCTTTCAAAACACCCGGAAGGTACTTGGGACAGAGACCGCTTATGATGCGAGCCAACGTACTTTTGCCTGTATCAAAGGGAGCGAGCAAGAGTGTCTTGCTCTTGTGCTCCAGACAGAGGTCCAAGCCAGTAAGGACCGGGGAGTTCTCCTCTTTTTTCCATGACTGATAGGTAAAACAAAGGCCCCTGACCTCAAGACAGGGTTCTTTGTCGCCCTTAGTTAGGTAGTTCATCGAACCGTTTCTTCACCTCACCATACACCCATTCATGCAACGTCGCAATCTCCTCCTTGGAGAGGGAAGCGGTGGGGATGGGCTTCCCAATGGAGAGGTAGGCATGTACACGCCTAAAATTTGTTATGCCCTCAAACCCATCACGTAGGCCTTTAATGGTAATGGGAACGATGATGGCCTTCGAACGGGTAGCCAGTTTGAGGCTACCATTCTTCAACTCACCGATGGTGTCAACCTTGCTACGGGTACCTTCAGGGAAGATGAGCATCGGTTTCCCTTCCTTGAGCTTCTGCACGCCTTTGAGTATTGCCTTCACTGTATCATGGGGACTGTTCCGTTCGATGAACACACAACCCAAGGCATAGCACCAGAGGTTGATAAAGGGCATCCTCTTTAGCTCAGCCTTTGCAAAGACACTAGCCCAGAGCTTTGCAGGCCCGACGAAAGCGAGGATGTCGAGCATACTCTGGTGGTTAGCCATATAGCAGATGGGTGCCTCTGTGGGCAGATTCTCTTCTCCATCGATGTGCATCGTAACACCAAGGGCGAAGAGCGAGCAATTGCTGATAAGCCGGGCACAAAGCTCAAGCCAACGGTTGGCTGACTTCTTAGCCCTAAACAGCAACAACAGAGCTGCAGGGATGAATGCATAGACTGGTGATAGCACAATCAGGGGGACGGCCAATAGACAAGCCACCGCTATTCGTATCTTTCTCATAGCATTCCCTCCTCTCAGGAAAAATCCTGCTTGCTGTATAATTTAGCATACTGGCCATTCTGAGCCAACAGTTCATCATGTTTTCCCTGTTCGATGAGCTTGCCATCATCCAGTACAAAAATACAGTCAGCATTCTTTACCGTAGTGAGGCGGTGAGCAATGACAATTGCAGTCCGCCCAGAGGACAGACGGACAAAAGCCTCGCTGATAAGCTCTTCGCTTTCGGAATCGAGGCTACTGGTGGCCTCATCAAAGATGAGGATGGGAGGGTTCTTCAAAAATACCCTCGCAATGGAAATGCGCTGTTTCTGCCCGCCAGAGAGCAGAGTCCCTCGCTCTCCCACCTCGGTATCGATACCTAGGGGGAGACTACGTACAAAGGTACCTAGGTTGGCAGCATCGAGTGCTGCCCACATTTCCTCTTCAGACGCATCGACCTTACCGAAACGAAGATTCTCCCGGATGGAAGTATCAAAGAGAAACACATTCTGCTGGACAAACCCGATATTCTTGTGTAACGATCGCTGCGTAACCTGCGAGACATCCTGTCCATCGATGATGATGCTTCCCTGTTCTGATTCATAAAAACGGGGGATAAGCGAGGCAAAGGTACTTTTTCCCGCACCAGATTCACCTACCAACGCGACGGTCGTACTGCCGTGTATCAAAAGGTTCAAATCCTTGAGGATAGTCTCGGTAGAAGACTCATACTGGAAGGTGACATGGTCAAATCGGATATTCCCCTCAGTAATCTGCAAGTCCGAGGCATCACGCTTGTCCACAATGGAGGGACTCTCATCCATGACCTGAACAAATCTCTCGAAGCTTGCCATACCTTGCTGCAACTGTTCGGTAAAGTTAATCAGGCGGTCGATGGGAGGAAGGACGACACCAACATAAAGGATGAAGGTGACCAGGTCGTAAGCTTGTACAGATCCGCGCATGATCAGAAGAGCACCACCGGCGATGGTACAAAAGTAATAGAGCTCCCTAAAGAGCCCGATAATGGAGTGGTAGCTGCCCATGACCTTGTACTGTTCGGTCTTGCTGTCGCGCAAGACGTTATTCACGTCGTTGAACTTCTCCTCCTGAAACGCTTCACGGCCAAAACTCTTTACCTCCCTGATTCCCATCAAGGAGTTCTCCACATTGCTGTTCACATCTGCGACTGTGGAGCGGACCCTGCGGAAGGTAGCGCGCATCTTCAGACCGTAATACATGCCATAGGCAACCATGAACGGCAGGGGGATGAGGGATATCAGCGAGAGGCTGACACTGTAGGAGAACATGACGATGTACGACCCTACAATGGTTGCCACGCTGATGATAAGGTCCTCAGGACCATGGTGGGCCATCTCAGTAATCTGAAAGAGGTCATTGGTGATGCGGCTCATCATATGCCCGGTCTTGGTCCTGTCAAAATACCCAAAAGAGAGTTTTTGCAGATGGGCAAACAGTTCGCTACGCATGTCCGTCTCCATCTTCACACCCAGGATATGTCCCCACGTCATGCGAATATACTGGCATATGGCCTGAAGCACATATATGGCAAGCATCACAGCAAAGATGATAAGGATTGCCTGCAGATTCTTATCGGGAATCTCGGTCTTCAGCAACTGCCGGGTCAAGGATGGAAAGATGATGGACAGGATGGAGGCAAATATTGCTACCCCCATATCGAGAAAAAACAGGGCTTTATACGGCCGATAATAGGATATGAAACGTCTGAGCATATTACTTCTTTTTCCTAAACAATCTCGCAAAGAATCCGCTCTTGCCTTCCTCCTGCCTTACGACAGGTTCGGATACGGGAGCTTTGGTCCTAGGTGGCAAATTCTTTTTGGGTTCATAGGTACGTGCAGGTTTTCTCTGTTCGTCTTTCCTGGGTTCGCTCTTCCGGGGTTCGTCTTTTCTGCCTTGGCTGTTTCTGCTCTCAACTCTAGGCTGAGAAGGTCTGTTTGGCGCACTCTTGGCGGGTGCTCCATTCTCATTGGAAAACTGTTGCTTATAGTAAGACATTCGCTCTTCCAAAGAAAGCTTCTGGATCTCTGCGTAGCTCCTTGAGCCGCTTCTGCGTCCTGCATGCTCAGCCGCACTTGGCCTTCTCTGCGGTTGGGAACCGCTTCTTGGTGTTGGTGCAGGTCTTGTCCCTTGGGCTGCACGTGGAGGACGTGGGGAGCTGTCCCTTCGGCCTTGTGTTCCCTCACGACGAGGGGCAGGCCCTCTTCTTGCTACTCCAGGAGCAGGTCGTTTACCACGGCCCCGAGACCCACCAGAAGAAGGAGAACGCGAATACTCATCATTGCGAACAAGATCGCGGAAGGAATACTTGGAGCTCTTGTCCTCAACCTCAGGCAGTTCGCCCTCAGCTGGCCAGATTACAGGAATCTTCATGTTGATGAAGTTCTCAATCGGCTCAAGGCCGAATACATACTCTTCGTCAGCCAGGGTTATTGATTTGCCACTCTTACCGGCCCTTGCAGTACGCCCGATCCTATGGACGTAACTTTCAAAATCATCAGGTATGTCGTAATTTACTACCAGTTCAAGGTCGTCGATCTGCAAGCCTCTGGCTGCAACATCGGTTGCAACAAGGAACTTGATCTTCCCTTCCTTCATGCGGTCGATGGTTTCGAGCCGCTTAGCTTGGGGAAGATCTCCCATAAGGTATTTGGCTGCATACCCGTTGAGTGTAAGGCGTTTGGAGACCTCGATACAACGGGCTTTCGTGTTGGTAAAAACAAGGCAGTTCTCAGGATTTTCTTTGCTCAACAGCTGAAGCATCAGACCAAACTTGTCTTTTTTTGAGATGTGATAGAGTTCCTGGGTTATGGCCTTCACCGTCATCTCCTCAGGCTCGACCTCTATCTCTACAGGGTTGTTCATAAACGACCAGGCAAGGTTCTTCACCTTGGTGCCCAAGGTAGCTGAGAACAGCATGGTCTGCCTCTCTGTGCAGGGGCGCAACAGGCTGAACATATTCTGGATGTCGGGATAAAAGCCCATGTCAAACAGCCTGTCAGCCTCATCAACGACAAAGATGTCAAAGTTCCTGAAGTCAATCTTATGCATCTTCTGGTAGTCAAGGATTCTTCCGGGGGTACAGACAAAGATGTCACACCCCTCTTCGATGGCCTTGTCCTGCTTTGCGTACCCCACCCCTCCATAAAAGCATCCTACTGAGAGGCCAGGGATATGCTCAGAGAGCTTGAGGGTATCTTCTTCGATCTGGACGGCAAGCTCCCGGGTAGGAGCGACAATGAGGGCCTTGGGTTTGTTCTTGCCCTCTTTGACTGCTTGAACAAAATTCTCCAGAATTGTCAGCACATAGACTGCAGTTTTGCCACTGCCTGTCTTTGATTGGATCATCACATCTTTTTGGGTAAGGCTTACAGGAAGCACACGTTGTTGCACTTCTGTACATTCGGTAAAGCCGGCAGAAGAGATGCCTTTGAGCAATTGCTCACTTATGGGTAGTTCGGTAAATTTCATGAGTACTATATATCGCCTTTATAAGAATTTGAAAACGCAAGTTTCAGAAGGGTCAACCAGTGGGGATCCCTATACATAAAGATAGAGCAATTATACACAATTGTCCACCTCCCCTAAGATAGACACCCCAAGCAAAGGCCCCTGAAGGCTTCTAGGCTCTTACTTCCACTGAAGGGGAGGTTTCTTTCTCTTACCCATCCACGTAGCCTTTCTGGCTTTGCACGTACTCGCAGGAAGAAACCCCTGAGAATATGGGTGTACGTACCTCTCTGGGAAGAAAATTCTGCGTCATAATTGTAGAAAATAATTTTTGACAGATTATGCATACTCATGCTACACTATAGGTGCTGAAACGTTTTAGCAAAGGGGATATACCGTATGGCAGGTACAAGCCTAAAAAAAATAGCCGCTGAAGCTGGGGTCTCTGTTACCGTTGTATCGCTTGTGCTCAACAACAAGGCCACTGAGGCAAGGATAGCAAAAGATACTCAACAACGCATTCTTGCAATAGCTAAACGAGAAAATTATGTCCCCAACCGTCTCGCCAGTGCATTGAAGTCTAAGCATACAAAAATTCTTGCCATCGTTGTCCCTTTCACCCCTGTGGGGTTCTTTGTAGAGCTCATCTATCACATCGAACAGTACGCCATAACAAAAGGCTACCAAGCAATGGTGATCAATACCTTCAATGACGAAAAAAAGGAACAGGAATCCCTGAGCCTCTACCGGTCAGGCCTCTTTGACGGGATGTTCATAGCCTCGCTGAACAAGACCTCTTCCCGGATGGGTGTCTATCAGGCTATGGAAAAGGCCTCGTTCCCCTTTGTCTTTGTGGACCGATATGCCGAGGGGATCAAGGCAGATATCATCTCCTCCGACCACTTTAAGGCATCGTACGACATGACCACCAAGATGATTGGGACAGGAAAACAGAATATACTCCTACTGAATCGGTCGGGCCAGGCGGTAAACTCCACAGCAAAACTGCGAGAGGATGGCTACATCGCTGCAATGAAAGATCATACTCTGGAACCTTGGATACAGTCATTCATACTGACAAGCGGAGAGAGCGAACACGACACCAACCTTGCAGAGGTACTGAAAAGCCTCCCCCAAAAACCTGAAGCCATTTTCCTGCATTCGGGATTCTATATGCCTCATCTTATCAAAGCCTATGGGGAGTCCTCCTTTCGTGAAAGCAAATCAGAATTTATGACGGTCGACAACTTTTCCTTCACCCAGGACCTTATCGTCCAGAAAAACCTACTCGAACATGTCGTCGGCCACTTCCTCATTACAGTTCAGGATATCAGGCAGATCGCAAAGATTGCCTGTGACACCTTGCTTGCACACATAGAGGATAAGGACGGGAGTGCAGAACACAAGACCATACACGTCCCGACCTACAGTTTCTGGGGGTAGAATCCCAAGGCTTTGCCTTGGAAGAGATACAAAAGGAGAAAGAATCATGAAAAAGAAAGTCGTTTGGGCGATCACCCTACTCACTATCCTGACCTTGTTCGTCGGCTGTGGAGCAAAAGAGACTCCTACTGCAGCCGCCCCTGCACCAACGGCAGCAGCTGTTGTAGCACCGGCACCGGCACCGGCACCGGCACCGGCACCGGCACCAACGGCGAAAGCGGCAACATCAACCTTGCAACAAATCAAGAACCGCGGGTACATAATTGTAGGCATCAACGCCTCCAACCCAGGTTTTGCCTACCTTCAGGAAGACGGCTCCTACAAGGGGTTCGAAGTTGACTTGGCAAAGGCGCTTAGCGTTGCAGTCTTCGGCTCTCCTGACAAGCTGGAGTTCAGACCCCTCACCTCCAAAGAGCGTTTCATCGCCCTACAGAGTGGAGAGATCGACGTTCTGATCCGCACAGCCACCATCAACACCACGCGTGACACCGAGCTTGGACTTGACTTCACCTCACCCTACTTCTATGACGGACAGACCTTTGTCGTTCGTGACAACATCGGTATCAACACCATGGAAGACCTTGAGGGCGCATCGATTGCAGTGTTGACAGGAAGCACCACCGAGACAAACCTTGCGGCCATCATGGCAAGCAAAAAGATGAAGTACCGCCCCCTGACATTTGAGAACCTTGATGAGATGAAGAGCGCCTTCATCAACGGACGTGTTGATGCTGTATCTTTGGACAAATCCTCTGCAGTGGTATTCCTTGCACAGTTTGAAAATGCAGGAGACTTTAAGGGTCTTGAAGAGACCATCAGCAAGGAACCCCTTGGTATTGCAGTAAGACATGGGGACAGCAACTGGAAGGACATATGCCAGTGGACCTTGTTTACCCTCTTCTTTGGAGACGAGCATAACATCACCAGTGCAAACGTCGATCAGGTGCTCGCAACAACTACGAGCCCTGAGATCAAGAACGTCTTGGGAACCGGCAAGGAACTTGGCCCCATGATGGGACTTTCCCAAGACTGGGCGTACCAAGTCCTCAAACAGGCAGGAAACTATGGGGAGATCTTTGACAGGAATTTGGGAATCCCCATGAAGGTGACCAGAGGCTACAACAAACCTTGGAACCAGGGTGGACTGTTTTACGCCAATCCGTTCAATTGATCGTAAGGTACAAGGCCCTTGCCTCCTCAGAGGCAGGGGCATTTCTCTAGGGCAGGGAGGTCCGCATGCATTCTCAAGACAAGAGCATCCCCCTTTGGCAAGACAAGTATAAGCGGCAGAAGCTCTCTCAATTTATATTCGCACTGGTTGTCATCATCCTAGTGGCTCTTGTGTATGGCAATATCGCAGAATCACTTACCAAGATAGGGATGATCCCTTCACTCAAGTTCTTGCGCATTGCATCCAATATCGACATTGGAGAGTCGGTCATTGAGGTCACCAATACCTCCAGTAATCTGAGGATGCTTATTGCCGGATTTTTGAACACCATCTCAATCGCCATTCTTGCAATAGTCTTTTCAACCATACTTGGACTCATCATCGCCTTGTGCAGGCTCTCCTCCAACTGGATCATCAACAAGTTGGCGATACTCTACATTGAAATCATACGAAACATCCCCCTGTTGCTGTTGCTGCTTATCTGGTACCGGGCATTCTTCCTCAGGCTACCAGGTATCAAGACCGCCATCATGATGGGACAGCGAACAGGTGAAAGCGGAGAGACACTACTCTCCTTCTCGCTCTCCAACCGTGGAATCAGCATGACTGGATACAAGGCCAACGAATACTTCAGGCCTTGGTTCTTCTGTCTGATTTTTGCTTTCACCGTTGCAGTTGCCCTGTTGCTCTTCCTAAAACGAAGGGAAAACCTCACAGCCAAGGAACAGCATACCACCCTCTACCCAGCTCTTGTATTCCTTGCATTGGCAACACTTTCCTACTTCATCCTACCTAATGCTGCCCTCACCAAGGATATCCCTGTGATGGGCAAGTTCAATATTTCCGGTGGGTTTCATGTGACAGCTGAGTGGTTCAGCCTGTTCTCAGGACTTATTCTCTATACCTCGGCTTTCATTGCCGAGATATTTCGTGCAGGCATTCAGGGTATTCCCAAGGGACAGATCGAGGCGGCCAGATCGCTAGGCCTGAGTCATATGAAAACCATCCGCCTGGTCATCATCCCCCAAGCAAAGGTTGTAGTAATCCCCCCTCTGACAAGCCAGTTCCTCGGAGTTGCAAAAAATACCTCACTCGGGGTAGCCATAGGATTCCCCGACCTCTTTGCCATTACAGGAACCATCATCAACCAGACAGGAAGGGCTCTGGAGATGATCATACTGGTCATGGCCATCTATTTGGGACTGAGTTTGCTGACAAGCCTAGTCATGAACATCTATAACAAACGCGTACAGATAAAGGAGAGGTAACCATGGCTTTGGAACTACAACACGACCCCTTTAAGACACCCAAGGAAATAGAGCATCCGTTGCTCTATTGGGTACATAAGAACCTCTTCTCCTCAGTTCTCAATACCACTTTGACCCTGCTCTCCCTTACTGTCCTCTATTTCGTGCTGGCCAAAGCCATCATCCCACTCTTCTCTTGGAACTGGACGGTCATTTCGGCAAACCTCAAGCTCATCCTCACAGGGAGCTATCCTGCTGACCAGCTGTGGAGGGTATGGGCCTGTCTCTGGTATGCAGCAATTTTCTTTGGACTGACCTTCAGCATGAGCAGGACATCACCTCCTAAGGTCATGTACCTCATCCTCATCAGCATCCTGTTGCTATCCTTGCTCAAGTTCAGCAGGTTCAACAGGATTAGTATGCTTTTGACAGCTCTGTTGCTTTTCTCCTCGTTCTTTATTGGAACAAGAGCACACCAACAGAAAAAGGCTATTCTGGTTACCGCCGGATGGGTTGTTTTACTTCCCCTAGGCTTTCTCATCATCAGAGGTGTGGGAGGCTTCATCCCTGTAGTCAAGACAAACCTATGGGGAGGACTCTTGCTCTCCTTGTTGATAAGCCTTACCAGCATCTTCCTCTCGCTGCCCATCGGGCTGTTGCTGGCTCTTGGGCGCAGAAGCTCTATGAAGGTGGTAAAGAGCATCTGTATATTCCTCATTGAAACTATCAGGGGTGTCCCCCTGATAACCATTCTCTTCATCGGATACCTCATCCTACCGATGGCCCTTCCACAAGGGTGGTCCCCTTCAGTCTTCATCAGAGCCCTTACCGGTGTGGTGATGTTCCATAGTGCATACATGGCCGAAGCCCTGCGGGGAGGACTGCAAGGGATAAGCAGGACGCAGTATGAGGCTGCAACAAGCCTCAACCTAGGGCCTACGAAGACCATGGCATTCATCATCCTACCGCAGGTCCTCAAGCGCATGATACCGGTATTAGTCAACTCGTTCACTTCTGCACTGAAGGATACCAGCCTCATCAGCATCATCGGCATGCTAGACCTCATTGGCATATCGACTTCCATCGTAAGCAATCCCAAATACCTCAACGGAAGTGCCCAAGTTCTCTTCTTTGAAGGCGCTCTGTACTTCGTGCTCTGCTTCAGTATTTCAAAAGCAAGCATGGTACTCGAGAAGAAGTTGGGCGTCACCGGCAAGATCAACAAATAAAGGAAACCGAGCATGAAAGCTGATACACAAAAGAAAGAACTGATAGTCTGCAAGGATGTACACAAATGGTACACCCCTGAATTTGAAGTGCTCAAGGGCATCACCCACACCATCTATCGGGGGGAGGTCTCTGTCATCATAGGACCCTCAGGAAGCGGCAAATCAACCTTCATAAGGACCATCAACGCCTTGGAGGAGTACCAGAGAGGGGAGATCATCGTCGATGGCATCCCCTTGGACAACAACATCAAGAACATCAACAAGATCCGCAGCAAGATCGGAATGGTATTCCAGCAGTTCAACCTCTTCCCGCACCTGAGCGTACTGCACAACATCACCCTTGCACCCATCTGGATCCGTAAGCAGAGCAAGGATGAGGCGGAGAGCCGTGCTATGGAACTCCTTGACCGGGTAGGAGTAAAGGCCCAGGCCTTAAAATATCCAAACCAGCTCTCAGGTGGAGAGCAGCAGAGGGTTGCCATAGCCCGTTCACTTGCCATGGACCCTGAGCTCATGTTCTTTGACGAGCCTACCAGTGCCCTTGACCCTGAGATGATCAAAGAGGTACTCGATGTCATGACTGAACTTGCCAACAACAACATGACGCTGCTGGTGGTAACCCACGAGCTAGGATTTGCCAAGGCTGTAGCCGACAGCGTACTGTTCTTCGATGGAGGCAAGATAGTGGAGGTAGCTCCACCAGAGGAGTTCTTCAATAATCCCAAAAGCGATAGGACCAAGCTCTTTCTCTCACAAATCCTCAACCACTAGAAAACACCTCACGGTATAAGGAATATACGATGAACATATTTGCCCATAGAGGGTATAGCGGGAAATATCCGGAAAACACCATGCTTGCATTCGAGCAAGCTGTCGCATCAGGGGCACAGGGCATAGAGCTGGATGTGCATTTCTCCAAAGATGGAAAGCTCGTCATCATACATGACGAGCTCCTCAAGAGAACTACAGGAAAAGAAGGAAGCGTCGATGACTATACCTTGGACGAACTGGTACAGATCAATGCCGGCAAGGTTTTCTCCGACAAGTTCGGGCACACCCCCATCCCTAGCTTTGAAGAGTATTGTGCGTATGTCAGGGACAAGGATATCATCAGTAATGTGGAGATAAAGACCAATCTTCTCTACTATACAGGAATAGAGGAAGAACTTTCAAAGAGTGTAAAAAAATTTGGCATTGGGGAGAAAGTTCTTTTTTCCTCCTTCAATTGGCTCTCTGCTGTAAGAATCAGACAACTCGAGGGGACAATCCCCTGTGGTTTGCTCTTTGAAGACCGCTCACTTAGGCATATAGCCTACCAGGCCAAAAGCATGGGCTTTGCCTATATTCACCCCGACAGACACCTCATTGACCAGGAGATGGTCAACGAGTGTAAGGAGTTGGGAATTGGCTTGAATGTCTGGACTGTTAATGACAAGGAGAGTCTGGACAGGCTGCGAGAGTGGGAGGTCGATGGCATCATAACCAACTATCCCCCAACCTGCATTCCCTAGTCCTCAAGCTCCCATGAACGGACCAGTGCCTTTATGGCATTGGTACGTTCAAAGGGTGCTTTGAAAGTTTTTCCATCAAGAGTAGAGATCGGCATGGCTGCCATACTGGTTGCAGAGACAAACAACTCATCATACAGACCTGCATGCAAATCCTTCGCCAGAGGAGCTTCATAGACCACCTCTATGCCCAGGATCTTTGTAGCTTGAATGATTCGCTCACGGGTTATCCCCAAGAGCACCTCATCATCCTTGGCTGTATAGAGCTTACCATCCCTGAAGGCAAAGAAATTGCTCCTTGTCCCTTCCAGAACCTGCCCCTTTCGATCTACGAGCAGGGCTTCAAAGCCACCAGAGCTTCTCGCCTTCTCCAAGGCCATGTAGTTGAGCAATAGGTTTCCTGTCTTGCAGGAGGGCATCAGGCGCTCCCCTTCATAGGTGATGGCACCCACCCCCTGGGTGTAGTAATTCTCCGGGTACGTAAGCAGGGGAGAGGCAGTGACAAAGCACATGGGCTCTTTACCCCCAACCAGAAGGATTCTCACAGAAGCCTCTTCTAGCAAGTCTATCTTGATGAGTTTGTAAACCCAAGCCTTCAGTTCCTCTTGGGTAAAAGGGTGTGCCAGGCCAATTCCCCTACAAGAGTTTTCGAGCCTGATAAGGTGGTCCTCAAGATGCACAGGATGGGATCTGATGACCCGAAGGGATTCGTAGGTGGAGAATCCAAACTGGACCTCCCTATTTGTTATGGGGAGGCAAGCCTCTTTCTCCAGAAGTAGCTTCCCGTTATACAGTGCATGTTCTCTTACCATTCAAATGCCTTCTTTATCCTGATTGTAGACGTTTCTTCTCGTATTTCTTTTTCTTCGTACGTTCTTTAGGGCATCCTAAGCAACTCTCTTGGCTTGCTCCCATTGGGAGGGCCCACATAGCCAAGCTCTTCCATCTGTTCGACCAGACGGGCTGCCCGGTTATAGCCAATCTTGAGTCTTCTCTGCAAGTAGGAAGCTGATGCGCTCTTGCGTTCGATAACGATCGCAAGAGCCTCTTCCATCAGAGACTCGTCATCATTGCTATCACTGCTGTCAAAGCTACTGCCATTGGAAACGGGTTCGTCATCCTCAAAGAACGACTCGTCGATAAAGTCAGCGACTCCCTGCTTGGAGACAAACTGTACGACCTGTTCGACCTCGCTATCACTGAGGAAGGCTCCCTGGATACGTTCGGGTGTGGGGTCACTACTGGCGAGGTACAGCATATCACCCCTACCCAACAGCTTCTCGGCCCCACCCTCATCGATGATGATACGGCTGTCGGTCGTACTGGTAACAGCAAAGGCAACCCGGGTGGGGATGTTGGTCTTGATCACCCCGGTGATGACATCCACACTCGGCCTCTGGGTGGCAAGGACCAGATGGATACCCACCGCACGGCTCATGGCAGCGAGGCGCGACACCTTATTCTCCAGCTCCTTGCCAACGGTGTGCATCAGATCGGCAAACTCATCGATCACAACCACGATGTACGGAAGCTTCTCGCGCGCCAGACGCTCTGCGATGATCTTTTCATTGTATCCAAGAATATTTCTGGCATTGATGCCTTGCAGCAACCTATACCTGCGATCCATCTCATACAGACAGAAGTCAAAAGCCTTCAGAGTCTTCTTCGGATCATGTATCACAGGGGTAAGCAGATGGGGAATTCCGTTGTAGATACTCAGTTCCACAATCTTCGGATCAACCAGAATGAGACGGACATCCTTGGGGCTACACCTAAAGAGGATAGAGCAGATCATGGAGTTAACACAGACACTCTTTCCGCTACCGGTAGAGCCGGCAATGAGCAAGTGGGGAGAGGTACTCACATCCATGACGATAGGCTCACCCATAAGGTTTTTGCCAAGCACCATAGGTATGTGGTACTGCTTGCTCTCCATGGTAGGGAGCATCTCCTTGAATCCAATGACATCACGCTTACGGTTCGGTATCTCAATGCCTACCGCTGACTTGCCGGGAATTGGGGCAACGATACGCACATGCCTTGCAGCTAGTGCCATGGCGATGTTGTCGGCAAGATTGACGATGGCATTGACCCGTACCCCGGGGGCAGGAAGGATTTCCAGCATAGTGACCGTAGGGCCCCTGACTATGTTGGTGAGTTCGACATGGATATTGAACTGCTCAAGGGTATCCACCAGTGTCTTGCCACGCTCTAGTGTCTCCTGGTTTATCTCGTTCCCTATCTTAGGGTAGGTCACCAAAATTGACTGGGGGGGGTACTGATAGGTGATTCTGCTTCGGTTTATCAAGGCACTGTCACTACCCTCTGTCGCCATGAGGCCTCCGACGCCACGTGCAACCTCCAGCTTATCCTCTTCATCAGAAATCTTAGCTACTACAGGGGCATCCTCACTGAACCCCCCATTGATGGGTCTGGCTGTGCTCTGGGGGGCAAAGGGGCTGATGCCCTGTTCCGGCTCTTGCTTCACATTTTCAAGGTTTTCTGGCATAGGGTTTTCTTGTTCTGCCTGTCTCTCAACCATCGGAGGCCGCACCGAGAGGATTCTCTCCCTAATGCGTAGTTGCTGGTCCTCCTCTTGGTTCTGAGGCATCCTCACCCCTAGGGCAACAGCCTCAAGGCCACGGCTCTTCTCTTTCGATGCAACGGCTTCAGCAAGCATTCCCCGTGCCTTTCCTGTCGGTTCGGGCTTTGGATCGACTGGAGGGGAAGAGCTCTTGCCTACAGCTTCCAAGGCCCCTTGCAAAAATCCGGAAAGCTTTCCCGAGGCTTTTTTGCTAGGCTCATCATCTGTCTCTTCTGCCTTTTCTTGGTCTTGTCGTATGGTTTCAGCCTCACACTTCTCTAGCAACTCACGTTGCTTCATCTCAAGATAGGAGACCCCTTTGTTGCGATCTCTCTCCGTCTTGATGGTCTCCAAGGCACCTATACTTACAAGACCCACATCAACGGCAGGCTGTTCCTCTACATCCAGGATGTGTTCGCTCTTGGATTTTCGCTGTCTCTTCTTGTGCAGGGTATCTAATACAGGAACTTCCACAATAGGAGGGAATGCGACAGGTTCATCATTAAGGATGTCAACCTCTGGCTCTACAGCCTTCTTGTGTAGGAGAACACTCTCCTCTTCGTCTGGAATCCTATCCTGTTCTTTCTCAAATCGCTTGTGTGCTCGCTTGAACTTTCGTCTCTGCCATTTGGAAAGGTCTTGCAGATCAACAGCCTCACCGCTTTTTGCCAAGTCGAGTAACTGATGGAAGGTTTCTTTTCTCTGATGACGCCTATCAAGACCATCACCAAGTAGAGTAAAGACGACAAACAGTGCCATCTCAATAAGGAATGCTATGACTACTCTCAACGAAGCAACACGCGGCTCAGCATCAAAGGAGTAGAGCAGAGTCTGCAAGAATGCCGGACGAGGACTCATCTGCAACATATGGGCAAGCACCAGCAAGGTATAGAACATGAGAGCTGAAAGGGGGATGAAGACGAACGAGAAGACCCTCTTTTTGCGAAAAGAAAAGCACATGCCACTCCACACAAACAGCATGCCGGTAAAGGGCAGGAGACCCAAGGGGGAATCGTAGGCAGAGAATCCAACCACGCGTGAAACCAGCGTGAGTGTTGTTCCGACAAGAGGAAAAGTTGTCCAAAATTGGGTAGACGCCACAGAGAATGCGAGCAACAGTCCCGCTAGGAGCAGGACTAGAGCACCTACCAAAATATATGTATTCGTACCTTTTTTCACAACCTTCTCCTCATAGCATACTAACACCAAACAGCCTCAGAGGTATCAGTTTTTCTTCAGTAGGCAGAGCATCCGCTCTGCGTCAAGGTGGGGAACATCCAGAGCCACCAGCGAGTGTGACCACCCGCTGGTGCACACCTCTTGAACCTTCTTCAGTTCTTCAGATAAGGATTCTGCCTGTCCCTTGTAGGAGCAGATCACCCCGTCATCGGTAAGTATGGGCTCCACAAGGTCCAGGATATCATACAATGGGCGGAAGGCCCTGAAGGTTATCAGCTCAAAGCTCTGATTCACCTCCTTCAGATCCTTATCAAGGACCTCCACCCTCTCGGTCAGGCGGCAGATGGCCAAAGCATTGCGCAGGAATCCTACACGCCTACCCATTCGTTCGACTAGGGTGAAGTGATAATCCTTAAAGGCAATTGCCAGGGGTATGCCAGGCAGGCCTGCCCCCGACCCCAAGTCTGCAATCTTGGCATCAGGGCCGTACGACTGCAATACTCTTTGCATCACAGGGACGGCACTCAGGCTATCGATGATGTGCTTGGTAATGAGGTCCTCGCCTTGTGCACCTACCAGCTTGTAGGTGGGGTTCCACAGCTCCAATTCTGCTATGTAGGCATTGAGCTGAGCCATTTGGGCTCTATCGAAAGTAAGGCCAAGGCCCTGCAGTGAAGAGAGCAGAAGTTCATCATACATGCCCATGCCTTCCTCCCTTGTCCACATGGAGGATAAGGATGGCAATGTCGCCGTTGCGTACCCCGCTTATCCTGGTAGCCTGCCCCACAGAAAGGGGACGTATCTTCTTCAGTTTTTCCCGTGACTCGGTACTCAGCCCATCAAGGGCGTCATAGTCGAAGTCTGCAGATATTTCCAACCCTTCAAGCTTTTCAAACCGGGAGACCTGTCTGTCCTGACGGTTGATATACCCTGCATACTTCACCTCAAGCTCCACCTGGTAGCGGATGGGTTCTTCAAACTCTGAAAGCTCAACAATGACCTCTTGGAGGTTCTCCATGGTCACCTCTGGCATCTTCAAGGCCTCAATGGCACTCTTCTGACCATACTTGTGCTTTTCCAGCAAATCCTTGACCGCTTCGATCTTCTCCAGCTTGGCTTTCAGGCGCAAGAGGTTCTCCTCTTTCTGCAAGCCCACGTCATACCCCTTCTGAGTAAGACGCTGGTCACAGCTGTCATGGCGAAGGTTCAGACGGTATTCGGCTCGGGAGGTAAACATCCTGTACGGTTCCTTGGTACCCAAGGTCACCAGATCATCAATGAGGACTCCAGTGTAGGCCTCATTGCGAGAGAGTATGAGAGGCTTTTCACCCTTGAGTTTCTGGGCCGCGTTGATACCGGCCATAAGGCCCTGACATGCCGCCTCCTCATAGCCGCTGGTGCCGTTGGTCTGCCCTGCGATGAAGAGGTTCTTGACGTGCTTGCTCTCAAGGGAGGGAAAGAGATTCAGCGGGTCTATATAGTCGTACTCCACGGCATAGCCAGGGCGCATGATCTCGGCCTCTTCCAGGCCCACAATGCTATGGATATAGTCCCACTGGACATCCTCAGGCAGGGAAGAGGAAATGCCGTTGAGGTACATCTCCTCTGTACCCACCCCTTCGGGCTCCACAAAAATCTGATGGCGGTCACGGTCGGGAAAGCGAACTACCTTGTCCTCGATGGACGGACAGTAGCGTGGTCCCTTCCCTACAATCTTCCCTCCATAGAGGGGGGAACGGTGGATGTTCCTCTGAATTATCCTATGTGTCTCATCATTGGTCCAGGTGATGTAACAAGGGAGCATTGGACGATCGACAGTGTCATAGTCAAAGCTGAAGGGCATCAGGATGGGATCCCCATCCTGAAGCTCCATCCTAGAGAAATCGAGGGATGAGGAGCGTACCCTTGCAGGGGTACCGGTCTTCATCCTTCCTAGAGGGAAGCCCTTCTTTCGCAAGGCCTCACCCAAACCGATGGCTGCCGGTTCGTCCAGGCGCCCATTGGGGGCATCATACTCGCCGATGAAGATCCTTCCATCCATAAAGGTTCCGGTGGTGAGGACCACAACCTTCGCCGAGATGCTGTGGCCCCGTTCAGTACGCACCCCGATGATGGTCTTACCCTCCTTGTCCAGCAGGATATCCACCACGGTATCCATGAAGAGGGCAAGGTTTGCCTGCGCTTCCAGGGTCTCCTTGGCAAGGCGCGCATAGGTGAACTTGTCAGCCTGGGCACGGGGGGCTTGCACTGCAGGACCGCGCCGGCGGTTGAGGATCCTGTACTGTATCATGGAGTGGTCTATCAGGTGGCCCATCTCACCGCCGAGGGCATCCACCTCTCGCACGATGTTTCCCTTGGAAAGGCCACCAATTGCAGGATTGCATGATAGCCTGCCGATAGAGTCCAGATTCTGTGTTATCATGAGGGTCTTGTACCCTATTCTTGCCAGTGCGAGGCACGCTTCAATTCCGGCATGCCCCCCACCGATTACTATTGCTTCATAATCCATCTTACTTCCCTACGCAGAAACCGCTGAATATCTTAGTCAGGATATCCGCGGGGGTGACCTCCCCGGTAAGTTCACCGAGGTTCTGCATCGCCTCCCCTAGCTCCACTGCAACAATGTCCAGTGGAATATCCGCCTCTACCAGTGACAAGGCACGCTCCATTGCATCGGCAGCGCCTTCCAGCAACAGGTGTTGGCGCTCACTCTCTATAATCACCTGCTCATCCCCTGTAGAGCCGAAGCCTGCGCTCAGGCGTTTTCCTATTGCAGAAACCAGTGCCTGTATGCCTTGCCCACTCTGGGCAGAGATGGCAAGTTCCCCCTGTGGAGTCTTGAACAGGTCGCTTTTGCTGTACACGATAAGGGTACGATCATCTTTGGGGGGAATATGGGACACTTCACTGCTGTCGACAAGGAAGACCACCAAGTCAGCCTGTCCGATGAGAATCTCAGTCTTCAGTATCCCTGCACGCTCTATGGTGTCCACGCTCTCGCGCAGGCCTGCAGTATCATACAGACGAACAGGTATTCCTTCAATAAGGCAGTCGGCCTCAATGTAGTCGCGCGTTGTGCCCTTGAGAGCACTTACGATCGAACGGTCCTGTTTGAGCAGGAGATTAAAGAGAGTGCTCTTGCCGACATTGGTGGCACCGGCAAGGACAATCCTCGCCCCCTGACCGTACAGGCGTCCTACAGCGTAGGTAGATGCCAACTCTCTGATGGCCTTGATAATCTCGGAGAGCTCATTGCTAGGGAAGATAAAATCATCTACCTCATCCTCGGCATAGTCCAGTTGGACCTCTACCTGGGCAAGCAGGGTCAAGAGCCTCTCCTTGGACAGCTGTATCTGCTGTTTCAAGGTGCCTTCCAGGCGTGAGAGGGCTAAGGCCTGACTCCGCTCGCTCTGGCTAGAGACCAGTTCCTGCACTGCCTCCGCCTGGGTAAGGTCCATTCGTCCGTGCAAGAAGGCTCGGAAAGTAAACTCACCACCTTCCGCATTTCTCATGCCTAGGCGCCTGAAGGATGAGAGTATCCTCCGAAGGCCGGGCAGCGAACCATGACAGGTGAATTCCAATGCCTCTTCAGAAGTGTATCCGTGTCCTTGCGTATATACTGCAACAACCACCTCATCAAGGGCGGCACCACCAGGACCATCTGTGAGGTACCCATGCACTAGGTTTGCATTCTCTGCCTCAAGCAATGCTTTGGGTCGGGAGAAAGAGGGGGCGAGCAATGCCCTACACCCCTCTCCACTCACCCTGATGACAGCCAGGGCGCTCTGCGCCCAAGCTGTAGCCAGGGCAAATATGATATCGTCTCTATTGTAGCTTTCCATGTTGGCCAGTATACAGTAGGGGTAGCTGGCCTTGCAACAAGTGCCCCGGTTTGGCTAAGATGGGGCAATGAAAAAAGCAGCGCAATTCAGGAGCCAACTCAACCGGAGCATACGCACCTTCTTCGACCAAAAGCACTATCTTGAAGTTGATACACCCACCCTTTCCCCTGACCTGATCCCTGAACCCACCATAGAGAACTTTGCCACCAGATTCGACAATGAGTTTGTAGGGTCCAAAGAGCTCTATCTCATTCCCTCACCAGAAATCTACATGAAGAAACTCATTGCCAATGGCTTTGGCAGTATCTACCAGATAGGGCACTGCTTCCGCAACAGCGAACAGATCGGACGGCACCACAACCCCGAGTTCTCGATGCTCGAGTACTACAGCATGGGTATGGATGAGCAGGATTCGATAGATCTGACCGAGGAGCTGTTCGCCTATCTAGACGGACCGACCTTTCTCAAGCCTCCCTTTGACCGGCTAACGGTATCAGAGGCGATGTGGCAGTATGCCCAGGTCGACCTTGACAAGAACCAGAGCCAGAGATCCCTTGCCCAGGAGGCAAGGAGACTTGGCCTGTCGGTGCCCGACAAGCCAGAGAGCTGGGAGGACACCTTCAACAGGATATTCCTTACCCTGGTCGAACCCAACCTCCCACAACAGAGGCCCTTGGTACTGGAGCGTTACCCCGCCCAGATAGAATGCCTTGCAAAGAAAGAGGGCAACTACCGCAAAAGGTGGGAGCTGTATGCAGGGGGAGTTGAGATTGCAAACTGCTATGACGAGGAAACCGACAAGGATATCGTGAGTGCCTACTACCGAAAAGAGTATGCCATCCTAATCCAAGAGAGGGCAGACAGGGACCTTGTCATCCCTGATGCTGATCCTAGTTTTGCAGATATTTTCACCAATTTTCCCCAATGCTCAGGTGTTGCACTCGGCCTAGACAGGCTCCAGATGCTACTCATGGGCGAATCGAGCCTTGAGGGGGTGATTCTTTTTCCAATTTCTGGTACAGTTAATAGTCGTAAATATGTGTAAATCCAATATATGAGGTAAGTAGCATGATTAAAGCAGGTCAAATAGATAAGGGTACTGCCCTATTGATCAAAGGACAGCCCTTTATTTGTATCGATCGTGAATTTGTAAGCCCTGGAAAGGGGTCAGCTTTTGTACGTCTTAAAATGAAAAGCCCTTCTACCGGACAGACTCTCAGCGAAACCATGAAGACTCAGGACAACGTCGATGACATCATGGTCAGTGACCGTGATTGTCAGTACCTGTACAATGATGGTGAACATTTTCACCTCATGCTGACTGATACCTTTGAGCAGATAGAGGTGCCCATGGTCACTTTCCCTGACTATGAGTTTCTCATGAAAGATGGTGAGACCTACCGTTGCACCTTCTGGGATGCACAGCTGCTGGATATCCAGATCCCCACCAAGGTAGTCTACATTGTCGCTGAGGCTGAAGAGGCCGTCAAGGGCGACACTGTCCAGGGCGCAAGCAAGTATGTGACCACAGAGACAGGACTCAAGATCCGTGTCCCCATTTTCATCAAGCAAGGTGAGAGGATCAGGGTCAACACCGAGACTAAGGAATACCTCGAGCGCGTCAATAACTGACGAACTACACGATCAAGTGAAGAGCTGGCTAATTGGCCAGCTCTTTTTTGGTGTATTTTCTCATCAGTTTTTTTAGTTGGAATGATTCCAAAGATTTTCCAAGCCTGCTTACTCTCCAATCACCTTGGCCTATGCCCGTTTCCCATCCAGTTCATTGGAGAAGCACCGGTGCTATTGCGTGCGTATATTCAATCATAGTCCTGTTAGAAAAAACCTTCGTCATTGTTGATGAAAACGCTGGCTGTTATATGCATGGCATTCACTAAGGGAAACTAGGTTTCCCTTGTGTATGCTCTTAGAGGAACTCATCTTGAATATAACTTGACAGTTCCCATTATGTCTATATAATTATATATAGACACATGGAGTACAGCAATGTTTGAATGGGATGTGAACAAGAGTAGGAATAATCAGGATCATATCGGCAAGAAAAGCGACTCCAAGAGAAGAGGCAAGATATTATGAGCATATCAAAAAAACGACTTAAAGAAATCCAAGCATTCAAGGACGATGATGTCTCCGATATTCCTGAGATGACAGAAGAGCAGCTCTCGGATCTAAAGCCGTCTCATCTGCGTAATCCTGATAATTATCGTCCAGTAAAGAAAAAGATCTGCATGTACATCGATGCCGATGTTCTCGAATGGTATAAATTGGATGGCAAAAGAGGGTACCAGACGAAGATGAATCAGGTGCTTCGCCAAAATATGTTACACGAATCATCTCCTGCATATGGCAAAGCTAAGGATACTTCTGATGATAAAAAACAATAAAAGGTATCAATACCTCCAGATTACAAAACACTACCTTCTTGGTAAAATACTTCCTCTACCCTCTTGCCAAAACAAAAGAATAGGAGTAGGTTAGTTATCGTTAACTTATAAGCGAGGTATGCATGTTAAGCCCACGTCAGATAGAAATATTAGAAGCAGCCATCCAACTCACCAGCGAAGCAGGCATACAGAAGCTCACCATACGAAACGTAGCCAGTGCGGTAGGCGTATCAGAGCCGGCTGTCTATCGACATTTTGCAAGCAAACACGAACTGCTGGTTGCAATCCTGGAGTACCTTCAGAATAAGATCGCCCATAACTTTATAGGCTTTATCCAACCGAAAGGTTCTTCCAGCGAGCAGTTCAGACTGTTTCTGGAGAACCTCTTCACAGAGCTCGAACAGAACAAGGCCTTCTCACTCCTTCTCTTTGCAGAGGAGACTTTCAATGCAGACTCCGAGCTTCGCCCTGAGCTGAATGCCATTCTGGACAATAACCTCTCGATACTCACCTTGTATTTCTCCCATATCATGGGTGAAGGGCTCTGTCGCAATGATATTGGAGCCGATCAACTCGCCCTGATGACCTTTGGTGCCATACGGCTCACCGTTTCAAGGTGGCATCTGAAAGGAGAGAAAGATGGACTTCGTACCTATGCTCCCCTTCTTCATCAGAGTTTTGTCCGACTTTTCAACTTGACCTAGACTTGAACAATGCTAGCCAGATGGTTCGTTGTACCCAACTGGTTAGTTAACGTTAACAAACTTTGGAGGCAGTATGAGATTTTTCACTTCTTTCGCTAAAAAACCAGTACGTATCCTGATAGTACTCATCGCCCTACTCGCACTATTCGTCTTTGGCATTGCAACCAATGGGGTTCTGGTAACAGATCTGGACAAGTACATGCCCTCAACCCATCCGGCCTTTATGGCCAGTGATGAGGCAGAAGAGCTGTTCAATATCCAGGACTCCATCCTGTTGGTAATCGAACACCCTACCTCTATCTACAACCCCCAAACGTTGGAGAAGATCAAGAGGATTACCGAAGAGCTTCCCCAAAAGTTTGAGGAAATAGCAGAAGGCAAGGTCACCTCCCTAGCCACGGCTGACAATATCACTTCCTTTGACGGGGATATGGAAGTGCAGAGCTTCTACACCGAGGTGCCTACTACAGGAGAGGAGCTTGCATCCCTAGAGGCGAGCGTCAAGGCGAACTCCATGATCAATGGGAGGAATGTGAGCTTTGACTCTACCTCCACACTCATCATCGCCGAAATCGCACCTGATAGTGATGCCACCTCCCTGCAAAAGCGTCTGACAGAATATGCAAGAAGCTGGGAAGGCCCTGAACGTATCTATGTCGCAGGAAGGCCCATCGTAGAGGGATCGCTTGCCGAGCTGGGTCCGAAGGATATGGCCATCATGTTCCCACTGGTCATACTGGTCATGATAATCCTGCTCTACCTCCTGCTTCGTTCTGTGCGTGATACCGCAATCAACATGATCATTGTCCTGTTTGGTACGCTGTTTGCCTTTGGGACGAAGACGTTGCTGGGTATCCCCATCTATGCAGTGGACACCATGATTCCGGTGATGCTCATAGCCATCGGTGTGGCCTATGGCATCCATATGCACAATGCAATCCATCACAGGATCCAGAACAGTCCGGACCTGAGCCGTGATCAGCTTGTACAGGAGGTCCTCAGGGAGATGATCCGCCCTATCTTCATGACTGCTCTCACCACTGCCATCGGCTTTATGGCCCTCATGTCCAGTGAAGTGCTTCCTGTACGGTATTTTGGCCTGTTTGCAGCAATTGGGGTCATCAGTGAAATGCTCCTTGCCCTCATACTCTTTCCTGCATCCATCTACTTTTTGGGCGTCCCAAAAAACAAGAATACTACAAACAAGAAGATACAGAAGAAAAAGAGCCTTCTTACAAACCTGAAAAAGGAACCTAAGGAAAACAACTTTGGGGCACTGCTTATAGAGCACCAAAAACTGGTCATCATCACCACGGTCCTCATCATCCTCCTGGGTGGGTACGGGACAACAAAGGTCTGGATCGACACCAGCTTCTTGGCCAACTTCGAATCAGACTCCACCATCGCCCTCACCGATGCGTTCGTGAACCAGAAGTTCGGGGGAACCTCCTCCTTGAACATCCTCCTCACTAGTAAGGAAGAGGGAACCTTCAAGGAGCCTGAGGTACTGCAGGCAATGGACGACCTCCAGAACAGGCTTTCCCAGGATCCTATGGTAGGGGCCACCTTCTCGCTTACTTCATTCCTCAAGCAGATGAACCTTGTCATGCATGAGAATGACTCTACCTTTGAGACCATACCAGAGAGCAGGGAACTGGTTGCACAGTACCTGTTGCTGTATGAGTTCTCAGGCGATCCTGAGACCTTGGAGAAGGTAGTCGATTACGACTACACCATAGCCAACATTACCTTTCAGCTGAAGAGTGACAGCTCATCTGTGATGGAGACTATCATAGCCCTCGCTGAGCAAGCGTCCCCCACCTTTGCCGCCTATGGCATCGATATCAGTTTTGCCGGCAGTGGATATAAGGCCTTTGTGTTCTCCTCCCTCTTGCTCAAGGGACAGATACTCAGCTTGGGCCTCTCCTTCATCATTGTGTTCCTACTACTCACCCTCCTGTTCAAAAATGTTTGGGTAGGACTTGCAGGAACGGTACCGATAGCCATTACAGCTGTGGTCAACTTTGGGGTAATGGGTCTGCTTAACATCCCGCTCAGTTCGGCAACTGCCCTCATATCGAGTATTGCTGTGGGTATCGGGGTCGACTACTCCATACACCTGCTTGAACACTACACGAATCGCAGGCTCTACGGCCTGAGCATACAAGAGGCGACCAGGGATACGATCTCCCATACAGGAAGAGCAATCGTCCTGAACGCCATCGCTGTGATGGGAGGATTTGCAGTCCTGTTGTTCAGCGTATTCCCCCCAAATAGGCAGGTAGGGGCCCTCATCGTGCTGAACATGGCAATGAGTGCTCTACTGACCCTAACGGTCCTTATCGTCATCATCAATCATCTGGACAAGAAGAATCGATTTTTGCCCAAGAAGATACAAAAACTACAACTAGAACATACAGGAGTGAACAAAGCATGAAAAACAGACATCTGAAACGTATTGCTACCAGTGTAGCCATCGCCCTTTTCGCCCTTATCACCCTCTCTGCCGCATATAGCGGCGAAGAGGCGATGCAGGCGGTGTATACCCGAGACAGTGGCAACAACATGAGTGCCAACCTTATCATGACGCTGACCAATTCCAGAGGGTCGACAAGAGAGAGAAGCATCCAGCAGTTCAGACAGACTGATGCAGACGGAGAGAAGAAGATCATGTTCTTCCTCGCACCCTCTGATGTAAAAGACACCAGCTTTCTCAGCTATAGCTACGCTGACGGAAGAAGCGACGACCAGTGGATCTATCTTCCTGCCCTCAAGAGGGTGAAGCGGGTAGCCTCTGACAAGAAAAACGATTCCTTCATGGGTTCTGACTTCACCTATGATGACATGGGTTCCCGTCACCCAAATGAGGACACGCATACGGTCCTTCGCACTGAGACCCTCGACGGCAGAAAGTGTCTGGTTGTCGAGAGCATCCCCAAGGAAGCAAAACCTACCTATGCGAAGACCATTTCCTGGGTTGTGGAAGGCGAGTGGATCGGGCTGAAAAAAGAATTCTATCTTCCTAACGGGTCCTTGGGCAAGAAGCTGGAAATTGAAGCATATGAAAAAATCGACGGAGTATGGATCATCACCGACATGAAGATGAGCAACGTTGACAAGGGCAGTTCAACGAGAATCCAGATGTTGGATGTCACATTCAACAACGACCTGAAAGAGAGTGTCTTCACCGAACGACAGATGAAGATCGGACCAAGAGTCTAAGGAGCACCAAACGATGAGACACAACAAGACAAAAATACTAACAACACTAGCGGTACTGCTCACAGTAGCTACCCTATCACTGACGGCAAAGGACATAGAGTTCAACGGAATGTTACGCGATTATATCGCCTACACCTTTGTGGACTCAACGTTCGCTGTCCATGAGCAGACATTGGACTTCACCCTCGCAGGGTGGGGTGAGAACACCCACATGGTGGTGAACCCGACCATCTACCTGGATGACAAAACAAAACCAGAGATAGGCATCAGGGAAGCCTATATAGATTTCTACCTGGAAGATGCCGATATCAGGGTAGGAAAGCAGGCTATCATCTGGGGTGAGGCTGAAGGGGCTTTCATCACCGACCTGGTAAGCCCTAGGGATATGCGCTCCTTCATCCTTGCAGACTTCAAGGAGATACGCAAAGGGGTGCCTGCCATAAAGGCAGACTACTACAAGGATTCCTTTACCTTCGAGGGAATATGGCTACCTACGTTCATTCCTACCAGCATGCCAGATACAGATTCGATGTGGGCAAAGGAGCCGGATCTCCCATTTCCCACCACCCCCACGATCAATGCTCCGACCCTTCCCGATGCTGATCTGAAGAACAGCGAAGTGTTTGGAAAGGTCAGCCACTTCGGCTCAACAGCAAACTGGGCCTTGATGGGTGGATATGCATTTACAGATGAGCCGTACATCTACAAAATAACTCCAGGAGCACCACCAGCACCACCCACCATAGACCAGGAGTATGGCCGCTACATCATGGGCGGAGGATCCCTGAGTACCACAGTGGGATCTACTGTGCTGAGGCTGGAAGCTGCGGCATACTTTGACAAACCGTTCACTGCAGTAGCATTTACCGTCGCCACTGTTGAAAAACACCACCAGCTACAGTCGCTTGTCGGACTCGACTGGAGCCTGTTGGGATCCCAGATGTCAACTCAGTATATCTTCGGTTATGTGCATGACCACAATGACCAGCTGATGGAGCAGGGCAAGGCTCTCAAGGAGTTCAGCCATACCTTCACCTTCAGGGTCCAGAAGAACTTCTTCTCAGACAGTCTAGCCGCCAAGTTGTTTACCTATGTGGAAGCTGACCCGCTCAATGCCCTGATCAGGGCTTCCCTTGCCTGGACTGTTGAGGATGGGGTTGTCCTGGAAGGCGGACTCGATCTCTTTGTGGGCGATGAGGGAGGTACCTTTGGCTCCTATAAGGATAACAGCCTGGCCTGGATGGCCTTGCGCTGGTACTTCTAAAACAGAGAGGAACAAGAGAGTTTATTGTGTAGGGGCTGCTTCATACTCCATATGAGGCGGCCCTGTTCTTTGGAGAAGGGGAATTCCGTTTCAGCCTGTCAGAGGAGGATACTACCTCGACTTTGTTGTCAGTATATGACGTGGAGAATATGCAGACATACAACTTCCTTGTACCTATGTCAGTTTCCAAAGATGAAAGACTTCACATAGGGGTTTATCTGAATACATGGTATAATTATAATTCTATATTGTAATGCTTTATATTGCATATGTCAGGATAGGACGTATGACAGTAATGGAAGGACTCACTCAGGTATCCTAAGGAAAACTTTTCTTTTCCCTTCGAGCAAGCATATTTTTAACGCTATGAGTACAGAAGTAACAAACGTTGTACAAAGCAGTACAAATAGCGGAAACTTCATGCAACAGCTGGCCCTAATTATTTTTACTGCCATGATTAGATACCAAGGGAGCCCTCCGCATCCGGAAGGCTCCCTTAGTTACATAGTAAACTGACAAATTCTCTTGAAGCTGCTGTTAGCCGACCATTACCTTCAGGTCTTCCTCGACAGAAGAGATTCCGGCAATGCCAAAGTTCTCAACCAGCACGTTAACCACGTTTGGTGAAAGGAAGGCAGGCAGTGTGGGTCCCAGGTGGATGTTCTTCACCCCGAGGGACAACAGAGCCAACAGGACGATGACAGCCTTCTGCTCGTACCAGGCGATGTTATAGGAGATGGGCAGGTCGTTGATGTCGTCCAGTTCAAACACTTCCTTCAGCTTCAAGGCAATGAGGGCCAAGGAGTAGGAATCGTTGCACTGACCGGCATCGAGAACTCGGGGGATGCCACCGATGTCGCCGAGGTTAAGCTTGATGTACTTGTACTTTGCACACCCGGCGGTAAGGATGACAGTATCCTGGGGCAAAGCCTTAGCAAACTCAGTGTAGTAGTCTCGGCTCTTGGACCTACCGTCACAACCACCCATGACAATGAAGCGTTTGATGGCTCCACTCTTCACTGCATCGACAACCTTGTCAGCAAGGGCAAAGACCTGGTTATGGGCAAAGCCTCCGACGATCTCCCCCGTCTCCAATTCAGTCGGGGCAGGACTCTTCTTGGCAAGCTCTATGATCTCAGAGAAATCCTTCTCTTCACCAATCTCGCCTGCGATATGCTTCACACCAGGGAAGCCTGTCGCACCGGTTGTGAAGATGCGATCCTTGTAGGAATCAGCAGGGGCCACGATACAGTTGGTGGTCATAAGGATGGGACCGTTGAAAGAGGCAAACTCCTGCTTCTGCTTCCACCATGCATTGCCATAGTTGCCATAGAAGTTAGGGAACTTCTTGAATGCGGGATAATAGTGCGCAGGAAGCATCTCAGAGTGAGTGTATATGTCAACGCCAGTACCTTGGGTCTGCTCAAGCAGCATCTCAAGGTCGCGAAGATCATGGCCACTGATAAGGATGCCGGGATTTGTTCCAACGCCGAGCTTGACGTGTGTCATTTCAGGATTACCATAGGCTGCAGTATTGGCACCATCAAGGAGGGCCATACCGGAAACACCGTACTTGCCGGTCTCTAGCGTTAGGGCGATCAAGTCCTCAACACTCTTGTCTTCAAGCAGGTCAGCAAGAGCAGACTGGATGAACGTATCAAGCTTTTCATCGTCTTTGATAAGGACGTTGGCATGCTTGCTATAAGCACTTACGCCCTTGAGGCCGTAGGTGATCAGTTCCTTGAGACTGCGTACATCCTCATTGGTTTCGCTCATGACACCTACTCCCTTGGCCTGGTCAAAGAAGAGGCTCTTGTCAGTAGCCTCGTACAGGGCTGCAGGGCTGAGGCCTTCCTTGCTGGTAAGCTGTGAAAGCATGGTCTTCTTTGTCGCAAGGGTAAGAAGGATGCGCTCGACAATGACCAGTTCGTCAAAGTTTGCATTGGTGATGGTACTGAACAGGTTGAAGGTGACCATGTGGTTCACCTCCGTTGGAATAGTCTTCCCTTCCGAACGAAGTCTCGTCGTAACCTGGCTCAGGCCCTTGGTAACCCAAATGAGCAGGTCCATCATGTTGGAAGTCTCTGGATCCTTCCCGCAAACTCCCATCTGGGTACATCCGATATTCCGTGCAGTTTCCTGGCACTGGAAGCAAAACATCTTGTTGTCCATTCTATTTTCTCCTATCGTTTGAAACTTACTACCAGAAACATCTTGAAGCGTTCTGGTGCAAATACTGCGTGCTCTATATTTGCTGGCATAAGGATTGACTCTCCAGCTTGCAACATATACTTGTCTTCACCGATGGTAATCTCACCCACGCCATCCAAGGCAATGACCAAGGCATCACCTTTGCTGTCGTGACTGCTGATCTCCTCACCCTTCTCAAAGGCAAAGAGGGTAAGGCTGTGGCTCTTGTCCTGTGCTAAGGTCTTGCTAGAGACCTGACCTTCCTGATAGCTAATCAATGACTCAAAGGGAAGTACTGTTGCCGGGCTAAAGTTCTTTATCATACAATCACTCCTGTTACGATTACCTACCTTGAAGCAGAAATCGTATTCACAGTATAGATACGTATGAGTATTCATTATGTTGTATTTACAACAAATGGTGAAATTATCAGGAAAACAGTAACAAAGGGAATATCTGTATACATACAAAGCAAGGAATTATGCAGAATCGTAAGAATACCCACTCTAGGTAGATATAACCTAGAAAAAGCCCTGATCTTCCTTTCCAGGAAGATCAGGGCTCCGATTACAAGAACTACACACTCCATAGGCAGAAGACCTATTCAGTCTCCCCTACCATGGAATCAGGCTTTCTCTTCTCCTTCAAATGCTCCTTCGATAGGATCATCCTCAGGCTCCCCACGATGGACGAAGCTCATCAGGATGAATGCGATGAGCATGGAAACCGCCCCATAGAGGAAGATAGCCCTAAAGCCGAAGAGGTCGATGAACCCTCCTGTAATGGGAGGCGATATGATGGAAGCAAGCTGGCTGAAGAAATAGTAGAGTCCGGTATAGATTCCTACCGTCTTATAGGTAGACATCTGCCAGAGCATCGGGAAACTGTTGGTGACGACCGAGACCCAGAAGATGCCAAAGAGAAAGAGCAGCGCCCAGAATGTATACTGCCTGAAAGCGGCTCCCAGAGCAGAGGTTAGGGGGTCGTGGAAGAAGATGAAGGTAAGAATTCCCACCAACATGATCAGGGAGACGCGAATGGTGCGTTTTCTGCCGACCCTGTGGGCAATGATTCCTGAAGGGATTGCAAATATTGCATAGGCTATGCCTACCATACCTGCGGCAAGGGAGGCTGTCCCGCTGGTTGTCTGCAAGATATCCTTGGAGTAGAGGCCGACAAAGGGAAGAATACCCTGGTAGCCTATAAACCACATCAACAGCGAAAGCAGGATAAAGAGTGCACTCTTGTCCTTCTCAGCAAAAATCACCTTCAGGGAGTGGAGGACAGGCTCCTTCTTATCAGAGGCCTCTGTATTTATCGCCCTCTTCTCCTTTACAAAGAAGAACAGCAACAAGACTGCAATGATTACCAGAACAGAGGAGATGGGAAATGCCAGGACGTCCTTGGTCGGTCCGAACTTGGGAAGGGTAATGGGGACATCCATCAGCCTTGCCAGTCCTACCGTACCGACGATAGTCGCGATGCCACCCATGGTGTTTATGACTCCATTGGCTTCACTACGCAACTCACCGGGGATCATATCAGGCATCAGTGCGACAACAGGGCCACGTACTGCCTGTTTGAATAGGTTGAGCACAAACACCAGGGCAATGAGAAGCCACAGAGTTGTAAGTGCTGCTATGGGGATCAGCCCAAAGGCAACAGCTGTGATAGGCAGACAGATGACGATGAAGGGCATCCTTCTCCCAATCCTTGTGTGGGTACGGTCGCTGATCGCACTGAAGACAGGGATGAGCAAGATCGCCAGCATATTGTCGAGGGTCATGATCGTACCGATCAGAGCCTTGGAGGAGACATACTTCTGAAGGAAGATAGGGACGTAGGTGTCATACAAGGGATCCATCAACCCCATGGTAAAAAACCCTAGTCCAATAAGAAATGTGGTAAGATAGTAGCCCTTGAGCCCTTTTTTGCCCATCTTTTTTTCTATAGCCATACCGTTCTCCTTTGCCTGGAACATTTGAACGAATTGTATCATGAAAATACGTTCTCGGGGGAAGGGTTTACAAAAAGGCTGGACGAAAAGCGCAGTTTGGGGTACACCACAGATATGCATGACGATTGTAAGGGTCAAACCATCACGACCATAACCCAACTGGAAAAATACCTTCAGCTCACCGACGAAGAGAGGGCCTTCGACAGCCTTGAAGGGATCCTTCCCATTGCCATACCCTCCTACTTCTTTTCCCTCATAGACAAGGAAGATCCTCGCGATCCCCTACGGATCCAGGTAGTCCCTACCATCCATGAGGGGGAATACCTGGAGGATGAGCACAGCGACCCCTTGGCGGAGGTTGACCACTTGGTGACAGGACGCCTTATCCACCGCTATCCCAGCCGCGTGGCATTCCTGGTGACCGATATCTGCGCCATGTATTGCAGACATTGCTTTCGCAGGCGCTTTACCGGCACCTTCCAGGGCCCTGCAACGAAATCAGAGATACAGGAGGCGGCATCCTATCTGAAACAGCATAGGGAAGTGAAGGAGATCTTGCTGACAGGAGGGGATATGATGACCCTCTCCGATAGCAAGATACAAGAGCTCATCTCCCTGTTTCGAGAGGCAAGGGAAGACCTGGTCATCAGGCTCTGCACCAGGATACCAGCTGCCTACCCTGCAAGGATAACCCCTAAGCTTGTCGCAATCATCAAGAGCTTCGATACCGCACCCTTCTACCTGATGACACAGTTCAACCATCCAAGGGAACTTACCAAGGAAGCAGTAGCGGCTGTAGGCTTGTTTGTTGATGCTGGCATCCCGGCGATGAACCAGAGCGTCTTGCTCAAAGGGGTCAATGATGATGCATCTACCCTTGAAGAGCTCTGTAACAAACTCATCTTCTCAAGGATCAAACCCTACTATCTTTTTCAGGGGGATCTTGTGGAGGGAACCTCTCACTTTCGGGTTCCCCTGGAACAAGGCCTCGCGCTGGAAAAGGAGTTGCGAAGACGCCTATCGGGTCTGGCCATGCCACTGTACGCGGTGGACCTGCCTCAGGGAGGAGGGAAAGTCCCCCTCACCGAAGGCTATCTGCAAGAGAGCAGTGGGTGTACTGTGTGGAACTTCACCACAGTGGAAGGGAAAAAACGAAGCTATCCTAGACAGTGATGCTACAAGGCATTAATCCTATCCAAAACCTCTTGAATTGCCTTGGTACGAATCTCAGTACGTTTCTCTTCATAGGAAACAGGATCGACGAACACTTCAGGTTCATCTGTGATGAATACAGGAGCGGTAAGGATAGGCTCAGCCTTCACAACCACGCTCTTTGGTGTTGCAATGGTAGGGACCTTGGGGACCATAACTACGGGCTCAACAACAGGCTCAGCCTTCACAACCACGCTCTTGGGTGTTGCTATGGTGGGGACCTTGGGAACCATAACTACGGGCTCAACAACAGGCTCTGCCTTCACAACCACGCTCTTTGGTGATGCAATGGTGGGAACCATGGGGACTACAATCTCGGGCTCTACAACAGGCTCTGCCTTCACAACCACGCTCTTTGGTGATGCAATGGTGGGAACCATGGGGACTACAACCTCAGGCGCAACAACTGGCTCTTGTAGTTTGGGAACAAGTTTAGGTTCAACAACAGTAATACGCTTCACCACACTCGTTACAGACTGCGGTGGGGGTGGAACAGGAGCTACCGGGGCCTTGAGGGTTTTCACCATCTCTGCAACTTCCTTCTTGGCAGGCTCTTCCATAGCTGTAAGGATAACCGGAACTAGGTCCGCCACTATCTGGTCGCGGTAGGCGGTATAGAGAAGAACCAACTCCTCTTCTGTGATACTCTCAACCAACAAGGGCTTCAAATCCCTGGCAAGGTAGGGAAGATAGGTCGCCTTGTTTGCATCAAGCTCAGTGACGAGCATCTCTACCAAAGTGGGGATCATCCGATCGACAAGCTGGGGTACATACTCCTGCATTTCAGCATCAAGGTCTTTTTCAAAACGACCAAGACGTGCATCCAGCATATCTTCAATCTGGAAGAAGAAGGAACTCTGTCCATCTGCAAGCATGGCGAGCAACTCTGTACGCAGAGCTTCCACCTGCTCTGCAAAATCAGAACGCAGGCCTTGGGGAATTGCAGGTGTGTCAGGCACCTCAGGTGTTTGTACTCCCACATTGAGCGTCTCTTCCAACTTGGCGGATATCTGCGCAAAAAATGCTTCATCAGAAGCAAGTCCTTTTTTTAATTTTTCATAGAGGGGCCCTTCAAGAGAACGTGCTACCTGTTCAGTGAGGGTTGGGAGCAACTCTTTAGCAAGGGCTTCCTTGTCGACCGCAGGCTGGGCGACCGGCTGGGCGACCGGCTTTCTAATAGGGGCTTCAATTTCCAACAGTGGTTGCAATTGCCGCGCTCGGGCTTGCTCTAACAGTTCATTTGGTACACCAGGACGTAGATACCATATCCCTGTAAAGGCAAAAATTGCCACAACCGTTGTAATGACCAGCAACTGTATCCGAACCGATTTATTCATTTCAAACCCTCATACTACAATTGTTTCATCAGGATGATGAAACTCCGATTTCTATCCTAGCACAATACTCCGCGACTTGTCGATGAATTAACGCTGTATCAGTGTCATTGTGCAGTATGAAAACAGGGAGGGAAGAAGGAAAAATATCCTCTCGTATATCCTTTTGCGCCCTCTCCCTTGCCAGAAACTTCTTCAAGGTGTAGGTATCACGCTTTTTGGAGCGTAACAACCTACTGAAAAGCGGAGCTTTCACAAAGACCACATGGTCGCACAACCTGTAGAGCTGCATCCTATAGAGTAGGGCAGCATTGATGAGCAGAGCCTCTGTCCCTTGTTCCTCGGCTTTTTCAATCAAATGTTTGCACTCCCTTACCATTGCAGGGTGAGTAATTGCCTCAAGAGCCTTGAGCTTTTCTGGATCAGAGAAAACAAGGGCTCCCAGAGCCTTGCGGTCAACCTTGCCCTCTTTGAGTATCTCTGGACCAAAGGTCTCACCGAGCAAAGTCTGATTCTGTTCCAGTACAACATGTCCCAGCTGGTCAACATCGATGACAGCGCACCCCTGTCTGGCAAATGAGGAGGCAACCACATTCTTCCCTGCAGAGGCCTTGCCTGTCAGCCCAATAATCTTCATCAGTGAATTTCTCCCCAACTTTTCCCAGTCTCAAGGCTTGCACGTAAGGGGAGAGATAGCTTCACAGCGCCTTCCATCGCTTCCTTGACCAAAGAGTGCACCTTCTTGAGCTCCCCTTCGGGAACCTCAAAGACAAGTTCGTCATGGATCTGCAGCAACAGCTTGGTAGCAGGGGAGTGCAATTGTAACGATTTGTCTATGCGAAGCATGGCAAGTTTCATGATATCAGCAGCACTGCCCTGGATAACGGTATTCACCGCTATCCTCTGGGCCTTAGCCCGCTCGACCCCATTGCTGCTTGTTATCTCAGTGATGGTGCGCAGGTGTCCAAGCAGGGTTGACACATAGCCGTTGTGGGCCGCATCCTCACGCGTTTTTTCGATGAACGCATTGACCGCACTGTAGCGCGCAAAATACTGGTCGATGAAAGCCTTAGCCTCAGCGTGCGTAATCTTCAGGTCCCCTGAAAGGCTATGGGGACCCATGCCATACATCACCCCGAAGTTAATGGTCTTTGCCACCCTTCTCTGCTCGCCTGTCACCTCTTCCAAGGAGGGTACGTCAAAGATAAGGGAGGCTGTATAGCTATGGACATCAACACCCTTGAGGAAGGCACTCTTCAGGGCGGGGTCATCTGCCATATGGGCAAGGACCACCAGCTCGATTTGCGAATAGTCAGCAGAAAGGAATACATACCCTTCCTTGGGGACGAAGGAAGAGCGGATACGCCTGCCCTCTTCAGTTCTGACCGGGATGTTCTGCAAGTTGGGGTCCTTACAGGACAATCTGCCGGTTTCTGTGCCTGTCTGGGAGAAGGATGGATGAATCCTCCCGGTCCTTTGTAGGATATCCAGGGGAAGCTTATCGATATAGGTCGTCTTGAGCTTGTTGAGCATCCGGTACTCCAGCACCAACGCTACCTCAGGATAGCTCCCGCTCAAGGGCTCCAATACATCAGTTGCTGTGGAAAATCCGGTCCGGGTCTTTGCTCCGGTAGGGATCTCACGCTCGACAAACAGCACTTCCTGCAACTGTTTAGGGGAGTTGAGGTTGAACTCATGCCCACAGATGGCAAAGATATCCTTCTGTATCACACCGATTCTCTGTTCAAACTCAGAGGTCAGAGGTTCCAAAAGAGTCCTGTCCAGGAAAATGCCCTCAATCTCCATATTTGCGATGATACGCAGCAACGGCATCTCAAGATTTTCCATCAGGCTCATGAGATTCCGTGCAACCAAGAGCTTGGTGAACAACCTATAGAGTCTGAAGGTAATATCAGCATCCTCCGCGCCATAGAAGACAGCCTGTTCCTGAGGAATATCACCGACAGTCTTGCCCTTGGGAACCGCGTCCTTGTAGGAAAGGGTCTTATATCCCAAGTACTTGTCGGAGAGATAGTCCATATTGAAGACCCCGGTGCTGTCCAACAGCCAAGCTGCCACCATGGTGTCGAATACAAGCTTCTTGGGCACTACGCCCCAATTGACCAGCACCTTGTAGTCATACTTGATATTCTGCCCAATCAGGGAGAGTCTGCCTGTAGTGAAGAACTCAGAAAGAACTTTTCTAAGCTCTTCATCAGAGAACAACCTTTCACCTTCGCTGATGATAGGCACATAGTAGGCAACCGCCTCTACCCAGGAAAAGGAAAATCCTAGGGGCTTGGCGACCATGGCATCGAGGGAGTCTGTCTCCAGGTCGAAGGCTATGATGCCCCCCTCCCTCTCTGCCTGTGCAAGCAGATCCTGCAACCTAGGCAGCGTCACTACCGCTTCATAGGTTCCTTTCTCCGAGGACTTCATCGCTTGCTTTACCACATCTTGCTTCTTGGGCTCAGAGCCCCCGTTGGCAAGCTTTTCCAGCTCGCGCGTGATGCTCTTTATCCCTATCTCCTCAAACAGGGGAATGGCAGCCTTGTAGTTGAGGTCATCGAGCCGATACTCCTCAGTGTCAAAGGAATCCACCTCGAACAGGTCATCCTTGAGCTCCACTAGGGACTTGCTCAGCTTCGCCTGCTCTTCTCCCTCTACCAGCTTTTTCTGTATGCCCTTTGCACAGAGACGAATGTTCTTGTATATCTCCTCAAGGGAACCAAACTGCTGGAGAAGCTTGGCTGCCCCCTTCTCCCCTATTCCCTTGACCCCAGGAACGTTGTCTGAAGCGTCACCCACCAGAGAGAGATAGTCCACAACCTGCGTAGGCAGGACACCGAACGCCTCCTGGACTTCGGCTCTGCCCATCAGGCGGTACTGTTTCTCCCCTTTCTTGGCAGGCCTCAGGGCAAAGGTGTGTTCATTGACAAGCTGCAACAGGTCCTTGTCCCCGGTAAACATGATGGTATCGAGGCTGTGGCGTGTAGCCTCCCTACTGAGCGTTGCAATGATGTCATCAGCTTCGAAGCCGACTATCGCCATCATCGGTATATCAAGTGCCTTGAGGATGGCATTGATGATAGGGACCTGGGAGTGCAAATCCGGTGGGGCAGCCTCTCGGTTTGCCTTATAAGGTTCGTACATGTCATGGCGGAAGGTAGGTCCATGGCTATCCATGGCAACAACCATGTATTCGGGATTGTTTTCCCGAAGCAACTTCAGCAGTGTGGAGAAGAACCCGTAGACCGCGCTGATATTGTTGCCCTGGGAGTCCTTCATCGGGTTGTTTATAAAGGCAAAGTAGGAGCGGTAGATAAGGGCATAGCCATCTATGATGTAAAGCTTCTTCCCAAGGGAAGGCTTTGCCGGTCCGATACCGGGCTCCCCCCCATTCACCGTTTCCTCGACAGGTTTCGCTACTCTCTTCTCGATAACGAGTGCAGGACGCAAGGAAGCTTCCTTTTCCAATTTCTTCTGGTCAAAATCCTGTTCGCCGAACAGCTCCATGGAATCATTGGTCATACACTTCCCCTATGGTAATCTGTAACATATCGTAAGCCACATGCATGTGAGGAGGAAGCTCGGCTTCCAGCTGGCTGTGACGTATATCATGGCACAAATGGGTGAGAAACACCCGTTTGGCCCCTACTTTCGTTGCAAAGGCGACAGCCTCCCCCACACTGAAGTGTGTGGGATGGGGCGAATAGCGCAAGCTTCCCAACACCAGGGTATCGACTCCCTCAAAGTATGGCAGGCTTTCTGGGGGGATGCCACTGCTATCAGTAGCATAGATAAAAGAGCCAATGCGAAAGGCCAAGATGAGCTTGCACCCATGGCGTATCGGAATGGGCAGGACTTCAAAGCCTGCAACGCGTATCATCTCATACGGCTTGAGCTTGTTCAACTGGAGATGGGGTATCCCACCTGCCTCGTCGTAGGTCTTCAGCACATAGCCGAATCGGGAAGTGATGGAGGAGGCAACCTCCTCAGAACAGTAAACAGGCAAGGTACTATCCTTGCAGAAGATCCTGAGGTCATCGATACCGTTGAAATGGTCTGCATGGTCATGGGTATAGAGCACCGCATCAAGGCTCTTCAGGTTTGCTCGCAAAGCCTGCAGACGAAACTCCGGTGTGGTATCGATAAGCAGGGTATGTGCCCCATCTTCGATGAGGATACTACTGCGAAAACGGTTGTCGTGGGGGTCGGATGAGTGGCAGACAGGACAGGGACACCCGATGACAGGAATCCCATGGCTTGTTCCGGTACCGAGAAAGGTTACGTGAAAAGGCTTCATTTCACCATGTCCGTAACTGTCTGGACAGCATCCTTCAATATGTCCTCTCCCTGTTTGGCAGCAGCCTTAAGCTTAGCCTGCACATCTGCACTTCGCAAGAGGTCCTGAAGCTTGTCCAGAGACTCCTTGGTGAATTCAGGGCTGTTCTTCACATCGTCGACCGCATCTTCCACTGCCGTTATCACCATGGCATTGGAAGAACCTTTGCGAGTCGCAAAGCTGACACCCAGGAACCTTGTGCTCATGCTGGGGGCAAAGAAATACAGAAGAAAAAAAGAAAGCAACGCTACTAACAACGCTGAAAGGAAGAGGTGGAAAGATCCCTTATTAGCCATGGTCATACTCCTTGCGATTACTGTATCATACTTAGCCAAGGCAGAAAAGCAATACAGGCCCGGATTTCTCCGGGCCTGTTTCTCTAAACTAGCTATTCTTAGATCAGTGAAAAGAGGAAGGAGACTCCGACCTTGCCTGAATCAGGAGCGGCATCGAAGAGATTCTGCACTTTCGCAGCATCCTTAAAGGTATAGGTAGTATCAACAGTGTAGTTGAGACCGAGCATCATACCGCCAAGGTTGAAATCGACAGTTGCACGATAGGCAACAGGCGAATTGATGAACGCTTCACCGAAGCTATCCATGGAGTCTACACCTGTACCGGTAGAATCCTCTATGGCAAAATTTCCATCTTCATCGATGAGAACGTTGAAACGGGGGCCCATGCCAAAACCGAGTCTGGCGATATTCAGGATATCAAGAGAGATCCCTGCACTGGTCAGCACGGAGATGCTGGTATAGTCATCTGTTCCATCATTATATGTCCCGAACATACCAACCAAATCAACTTCTGCAAGCAGGATCTTCAAACGGACATCAGCGCCAAAGTCATAGTTCTCAATGTTGGCGAGCTCATCACCATAGGTCTCATTGTCAATGGATGTCTGCATGGCTGCAAAATCCTGTTTATATTGAGCTGTAGCTCCGATACTCAAACCAAGCATAGCTGCACTTAACGTTGCAGGAAGAAGGACACATACTACAATGAGTGATACAAGAAATCTCTTTTTCATACTTTTACCTCTTTTTTGACTGGCTAATTGCCGCCATATCATTCTAATATAAGAAATCTAAAACATTTTCAAGGACAACGCAAGAGAAAGTGAACCGCTATTCAGATTAAACAGATCCATTGGAGACCGAGTTTCAATAAAATTCTCCATTGTGGAGTCGCTCTCAAACAGATACCGCACTCTCATTCCAACCTTTCCAATTTCCAAGCCCAAACCAAGTTGTAGGTACAAGGGGCTTTCCATAAGCGCATCAGTGAAGGTTATAGCAGAAGCCTCTGCTTTAGTGTCATCCTTCAACATATAATACGCACTATCATTGGTCTTGGTTTCGGGAACATACAGGACACTTGGCCCCATACCCAACTCCAAGAATAACAAAGAACCGACAATAGGGACGTTCAGACTTGCAAAGCCGAGTAGCAAAACCCCTTGCCCATTATTAGCACACTCCATGGGGAATGCCATGGCCTGGGCCTGAAGGACAGTAAGACGAACAGCAACTTCCCCCCCGAATTTCCAGTTCACAGGATCTTTGATGCTTTCAGAAAAACTGCTGCCACTTGGATTGGTAAACGACCCACCAAAGCCAAGACTTACATCCAACAAACTTCTAGCGCTCAAAAAAGCAGGAAGTGCAAGAATCAGAAGCAGGACGGCTAGAAATTTCTTCTTCATAAAAATCAATGCTCCTCAACTATATATAACAGTGAAGTGAGGCCTTGGATACAAAAAGAAAGTACAATAATTTCGACCTGTGCGGTTGGAATAGGCACTAAGCAGCCCTGATAGAGGTTATTTCCCTTCCTTCCGACTTCAACGACA